>LUZO01000351.1 GCA_001603685.1 Bacteroidales bacterium Bact_23 | reverse complement strand
TAACCAAACTCATATTATCAACCAAAATAATGTTTAATTAAAATCACGCAAACATGAAAAAAGTCCTGATTACTCTGTTTTCTGTCTTCTTTGCATTTAGTCTTTCCGCACAGGACAACCTTTTAACCAAGGGTGAAAAGGTTCTTAATCTGGGCATCGGACTTGGAAGTACGCTGTATCACGGAACCGGGTACACTTCATCCGTTCCTCCGGTATCCGCTTCGTTCGAGGTAGGTGTTAAGGACGATGTGCTGGATGTGGGCTCAATCGGCGTTGGCGGCTATCTCGGATATACTGCCAGCAAATGGTCATACAGCTATCTGGGAGCCGACTGGGGATATAAGTATTCCAGTGCGATTATTGGCGCCCGCGGTTCGTTCCATTATCCCCTTGTTGAAAAACTTGACACCTACACCGGCCTAATGATTGGCTTCAATGTGGTGACAGCCAAAGAATTCGGTAACTTCGACCCCACATACAACTACAATGCATCAAGCAGTGGCTTGATCTGGTCGTGGTATGCCGGCGGCCGCTACTACTTCAGCCCGAATTTTGCCGCCATGCTCGAGTTGGGATATGGCATTGCATACCTCAATCTGGGCGTTGCACTGAAATTCTAATTTATCCGTCTTCTCAAATGTGAAAGAGGCTGTCCCCAAAAGGGCAGCTTCTTTTTTTTGCTCCAAACTCCCCCGTTCAGCCGAATCCACTACTTTTGTTAGCGAACTTAAAAACAGGAAACATGAAAATCGGCGACATACACCACCTTACCATCCTTATGAAAGATGCGGTAGTCTATATGATTGACCAGAATAAGCTGCCCTTCATTATAGAGGTGAAGGCTTTTGAGGACTATGAAGGCACCTGCGAAGCCATCCGGAATATGACGGTGCGCGGTGCCGGCGCCATCGGGGCGGCTGCCGGTTTTGCCATGGCACAGGGGTTTCTTCAGGGAGCCGATCCGGAGTATGTTCGCAACCTTATCAGAGCGACCCGGCCCACCGCCCGTGATCTGTTTTTTGCGGTTGACCGCGTTTTTGAAGCGGGAAAAATATCGGTTCAGACGGCTGTGGATGAGGCTCAGCGGCTGGCGGAACTGAATGTAGAAGCTGCCAGGAAGATTGGTACCTACGGCGATACGCTGATTCGGGACGGCGCCCGCATTCTTACCCACTGCAATGCGGGATGGCTCGGTTTTGTGGATTATGGCAGCGCACTGGCGCCCGTTTACATTGCCCACCGCAAAGGGAAAAGGATACATGTGTATGCCGACGAAACCCGCCCGCGCAGCCAGGGTGCCCGCCTTACCGCCTGGGAACTGGCCAACGAGGGGGTGGAGCACACCATTGTCCCCGACAATGCCGGCGCCTACCTGATGTCGAAAGGGATGGTTGACCTGGTGATCACCGGCGCCGACAGGATTGCGGCAAACGGCGATACCGCCAACAAAATCGGAACTTACGAGAAAGCCATCCTCGCCCGCCATTTCGGCATTCCGTTTTATATTGCCGCACCTCGTTCTACCTTCGATTTCGAGACCCCCGACGGCAGCGCCATCGAAATTGAGCAGCGCAGCCAGGATGAGGTCCACTATCAGACCGGCCCCGACCGGGATGGGAAAATCCGTACCATAAGGGTAACCAACCCCGGCTCCGAAGCCTTAAATCCTGCCTTTGATGTAACGCCGGCAGAGCTGATTACCGCCTATATCACCGAGTACGGTATTTTTAATAATCCGGCGGACCTGCTGCAATTGAAAAACAAAGGGTAATTGGCAAAAAAGATCTTCCTTTCAGGATAAAAACATATCTAAGCTATTGAATATAACCTCTTTAATAAGATTAAATCAGACATGGCAAACTGTTCATGGCCGGGCAATGATCCGCTGATGCTGGCCTATCACGATACCGAATGGGGCGTTCCCGTTCACGACGACCGGAAACTTTTTGAATTTCTGGTGCTGGATGCCTTTCAGGCAGGATTGAGCTGGAAAACCATCCTCCACCGGCGCGAGGGTTTCCGGCGTGCCTTTGAGAACTTCGTGCCCGAAAAGATTGCCCGCTACGGCGAAGAGGAGTTCAACCGCCTGATGAACGACACCGGAATTATCCGCAACCGGGCAAAAATCAGGGGAACCATTAAAAACGCACAGATCTTCCTGAAAATCAGGGAGGAATTCGGGTCGTTCGATGCCTATATCTGGCAGTTTACGGAAGGCAAAACCATTGTGAACCACTTCACCGATTCCTCACAGATTCCGGCTACCAGCCCCGAATCGGATGCCATGTCGCGCGATATGAAAAAGCGGGGGTTTACCTTTTGCGGAAGCACCATCTGCTATGCTTTCATGCAGGCAGCCGGCATGGTAAACGACCATCTGGAAAGCTGCTCCCGAAAATACGCCTGCGGATAAACGGCCCGCCGGGTCCGGCAAGCACAAAAAAAACGCCGCTTCGGAAAGCAGCGTTTTTTATTGTCAGGACAATTTATAATCCCAGTTTCTTGCGCAGGTGCTTCGGAATCGCCTCCTTATTGATGCCGATATTCATGGTTTTATACTGTACAAAGGGTACGGAAGCAAAGAGATATCCGTTGTAGATATGGTCTTCGGTTCCCCATGAGTTTTTCACCTTGTAGAATTTGTTGCCTTCCTGGTCTTTGGCAATTCCAACGATCAGCATACCGTGGTCGTCGGTGGTTTCGTAGTTGTCATAAGCCAGCTGACGCATTTCGGGAGTAATCTTCTTTTCGGGAACAATCTTCTCGAAGCTGTACATGGCTTTGCTTCTTTCGGCCGGAGTGAGGGCTTCCCATCTCTCCTTTTCGGTTCCGCTCAGGTCGCTGATATTTTCTTCGGGAACAACGGCCAGGCCATTCTTCCATGAAAATCCCTTTTCGCTCACATCGGCTGCCCAGTCGATGCAGTAACCTTCGTTGAGGGCGTAGTCAACCACCTCCATCATCTCATCCAGGGTTACATTGTAGGTTTCGGCCCACAGCCAGTTGTCGGGAATCTGCTGGATGAAGGGCTGATAAAGCGGTACATGGCTGTACGCCGTCAGCTGAACATAGTCGTCACCTTTCAGCCCCATCTCTTTGCTGAAGCTCTGGGGGGTGTATTTTTTTCCTTCATAGTTGAACTCAGCGGGGTAATCGCCGAGGTAGGTGTCGAGCAGCGCTACAAAACCCTGTTTCCATACGGGGGTAAGCTTCCTGTTGGGGTTTTTGATAATGGCATCCACATAGGCCTTCAGTACGGCATCCATTTCGCCGTGGGTGTGCTTATCCTCACCAATGACAAGGCCGGTATATGCAGCCTCAGGCACCAGGCCGTATTTGTCCATCACAAAGGTAACATCCGGGCCGCCACCGCCGCCCGAGAAATTGATACTACCGTGCGTTCTTACATATTTCATGGCTTTTTCGAGATAAGCCTGGCGCACGATGAACATCTCCGACAAATCCACAGTCCGACCGGTTTTGCGCAGAATCTCCGCTTCCAGCAGACCGTTGCCCGAGAAACTCCAGCAGGTACCCGAGCGGTACTGGTTGGGAACCGGAGTGTGGGGCACTTCCTTAACTACAGTAAACTCATAGCCTTTCTTTTCAGGAGTTGCTTCAGTCTGTGCCTGCATAAAAAGCGGCATCAGCATCAGCCCGATAAGAAATGAGGCCGAAAAACAAAATCTTTTCATAAATCAGATGGTTTAAGATTAATCTCCGGCAAAGATAATTGCAATGATTAAAAAAACAAGATTGAAATGGGATGAGAAAATGTAACATCCCCCAAACTTCCCTCCCTTTTCATCCGTCATTCAAATATTGAAAACGACTACCTTTGCGGCATGCAAATTCCTGATAAGCGTTCCCTTACCGATTGGCTGCCCGTTTCGCGCGATGAGCTCGACCGCCGCGGCTGGGATGAGGTGGATGTGATCATTGTTTCGGGAGATGCTTATGTTGACCACCCTTCCTTCGGGCCTGCCGTGATTGCCCGGCTGATTGAACATAAGGGATTCCGGGTGGCCATTCTGCCGCAGCCAAACTGGCGCGACGACCTGCGCGATTTCAAAAAGCTGGGCAGGCCGCGACTCTTTTTCGGCGTTACCGCCGGAAATATGGATAGCATGGTTAACCACTACACTGCCAACAAACGGCTTCGCAGCGACGATGCCTACACGGCAGGAGGAAAATCCGGCTTCCGGCCCGATTATGCCACGGTGGTTTACTCTCAGATTCTGAAAAAACTTTACCCCGATGTTCCGGTGATTCTCGGTGGAATAGAAGCCTCGATGCGTCGCCTGACCCACTACGATTACTGGAGCGACAGCCTGAAACCCGATATCCTCACCTGGAGCGGCGCCGATATGCTGGTTTTCGGGATGGGTGAAAAAGCGGTGATTGCGCTGCTCCACAGATTGGCAGCCGGAAAAGCGATAAATACCATACGGGATGTTGAACAAACGGCATTCCGTATGCCTGCCGGAGAGACGCTCCCGGAATTGTCCGGGATCCGCACCCTCCAGCTTCCTTCGCACGCCGCCTGCCTGTCGGACAAAAAGGAGTTTGCCCGTCATTTCAGAATTTTTGAGGAGGAATCGAACCGCTGGCAGGGAGCCCGGCTTGTAGAACCAAACGGTGATACCCTTACCGTTGTCAATCCGCCCTTTCCGCCCATGAGCCAGCAGGAGATGGATGCCGCCTTTGATCTGCCTTACACCCGCCATCCACATCCCCGCTACCTGAAACGCGGAACGGTGCCGGCATTCGATATGATCCGCAATTCGGTAAACATTCACCGGGGCTGCTTTGGCGGCTGTGCTTTCTGTGCGATATCGGCTCATCAGGGCAAATTTGTGGTAAGCCGCTCGGAGAAATCCATTCTGAATGAGGTGAAACAGATTGCCTCCGACCCTGATTTCAAAGGCCACATCACCGATCTGGGAGGCCCCTCGGCGAATATGTACCTGATGCAGGGGCGCGACATCAGCCTTTGCCAGAAGTGCCGCAGGCCTTCGTGCATCTTCCCAACCATCTGCCGCAACCTGAATACCGACCACCGGCCAATGACGGAGCTTTATGGCAAAGCACTTAATATCAAAGGGATAAAACGCATTACCATTGGCAGCGGAATCCGGTACGATATGATTATTGGCCGCGGTGATGCCGAAGCGAAGGCCAACGGCCTGGATGAATACCTTGAGCAGGTGATTACCCGCCATGTTTCGGGCCGGCTGAAGGTCGCCCCCGAACACAGCTCGCCGCATGTGCTGCAGATTATGCGCAAGCCACATTACCGCACCTTTGTGCAGTTTCAGCAGAAATTCAACGAAATCAACCGCAGGCATGGTCTCAGGCAGCAGCTGATACCTTATTTTATCTCCAGCCATCCGGGCAGCCGCCCCGAAGATATGGCCGAACTGGCCTGCGAAACCATGCAGCAGGGTTTCAGGCTGGAGCAGGTGCAGGACTTCACCCCCACCCCCATGACCCTGGCAACGGCTATCTACTACACCGGCTTCGATCCTTATACCCTGAAAGCGGTTTTTACTGCAAAAACCAAAGAGGAAAAGTTAAACCAGCAGCGTTTCTTTTTCTGGTACAAACCCGAAAACCGACGCTGGCTGACGGATACCCTGAAAAAATCGGGAAGAACCGATCTGCTTGCAAAATTCAATCAGAGGCCTCAGCGCTGAGGCACCACCATTACCGAACAGGTACTGTTGCGGATAATTCCGTCGCTCACGCTTCCGATAAACGCACGATACAGAAACCCGTGGCTGTGGCTGCCGATGATGATCAGGTCGGCTTCGAATTTCTCCGCTTCATGCAAAACGGTATGAACTACCGGCCCGTAAACCAGGGCGGAACGGGTCTTAATGCCCTTTCCCTCCAGAAAACCGGCCATCGCCTTAAGCTCCTGCTCTTCGCGGGCATACTCCTCCAAACCCTGACTTTCGTAAATGGTCATTTGTGAAGGGTCGTCGGAAAACACGGAAACAGGCATAATGACATGCAGAATAAAAACCTCGCCGTCAAACGCCCCGGCAATTTCGCCCGCTTTTTCGATCAAATCAGTTGAAAGATCAGAGAAATCAACAGGAACCAGTATCTTTTTCATGGCTGTGGGATAATAATATCACAAAAATACAAAAGTTCCCTCCGGAAAGCAATAAGCTGAAGCAATGAAAAAAGAATCCCTGATTTTAGATTTTGGATTGTAGATTGCGGATTTGAAGCGCCTGGCGGCGCATTTGAACCGTCTTCGACGGATTTGAAAATTTGAGGCGCCCTGCGGCGCTCCGCCGCGGCGGATGAACTCCCATTGTTCATTATTCATTGTTCATTAT
>LUZO01000350.1 GCA_001603685.1 Bacteroidales bacterium Bact_23 | reverse complement strand
AATATCAGCAGGGGCTTTCGTTCTGAATCATGTAAATCATTCATTTATATAAAATTTCACTTTATGGAATATTCAATCCTTAAACCTTCACTGGAAGGAAACATCCAACTGCTTACCATCAGCCGTCCGGAAGCGTTAAATGCACTGAATTCCCGGTTTTTCGGGGAAATGGATCATTTTCTCACCTCAATTGCCGGCAATCCGGCCATCAGGGCACTGATTATCACGGGCGAAGGCAAGGCTTTTGTTGCCGGTGCCGATATTGCTGAAATGGTAAATATGACGCCCGATCAGGGCAGGGCGTTTTCGGCAACCGGCCAGCAGGTGTTCAACCGTTTCGGTGCTCTTCCGTTTCCGGTAATAGCCGCCGTCAACGGATTTGCTCTCGGTGGCGGAATGGAGCTGGCTATGGCCTGCGATTTCAGAATCGCATCAGCAAATGCCAGATTCGGTCAGCCGGAAGTGAATCTGGGTCTGATTCCCGGATATGCCGCCACCCAAAGGCTTCCCAGACTCACCAATCTTGCCGATGCTCTCTACCTGCTCACTACAGCCGAAGTTATTGACGCAGCTACTGCATTAAGTATGAGGCTGATACAAAAAGTAACGGAGCCCGACCAGTTGCTCGACGAAGCCCGAAGGCTGGCTACCGCCATTGCATCGAAAGGCCCCCTGGCCATAAAACTGGTAAAGGAGGTAACCCGCAAGGGAATGGGAATGGACTACCACGATGGCGAAAAACTGGAACAGCTCCATTTCGGCGATCCGTTTGGAAACGAGGGTGCCGAAGGAATGAAAGCTTTTCTCGAAAAGAGAAAACCACAGTGGTAATGAGCAATTAAAGCCGCTGCATGACACCGGTTTACAGCGGCTTATCCGAATCAAACCTTATGTTTTAAAAACAACCGAACACATTATTTATATGGATTACACAGAAAGATTATCAAATGTAACTGTGCTGGGTGCCGCCGGTAAAATGGGAAGCGGCATACTGCTGCTTTCGGCGCTCGAAGTTGCCGACCTTATGCTTAAACCTGAAAACAAGGGAAAGCATTTTGTAATCAATGCAGTAGATGTTACCTCCGCCGCACTGCCCGGCCTTATGAGCTACATCAGAGCACAGATACTCAGAGCTGCCGAAAAGAAAACGGTTCAGCTCCGCAAACTGTATGCCGACCGGAAAGACCTGATTGAGAATGGCGACATCATTGAAGCATACATCAATGATGTTATGAACCTGATCAGGCCCGGAACCCGGATTGAAGCGGCTTACGACAGCACCCTGGTATTTGAGGCTGTTAGTGAAAACGCAGCACTCAAAGTGAAACTTTTCAGGCAAATCAACGAAAACAACCCGAACAAGCCGTGGTTTTTCACCAACACCTCATCGGTGCCCATTGGCGGCCTGAACAAGGATGCCGCTCTCGAAGGCAGAATTCTGGGATTCCACTTCTACAACCCGCCCGCAGTTCAGAAACTGGTTGAACTGATCTGCATAGAGCAGAACAGCGCCGGAATGAAGGAATTCGCACTGCAACTGGCAAAGAACATGCGCAAAACCGTTGTTCCTTCAAACGACATCGCCGGATTTATCGGCAACGGCCATTTCATGCGCGATGCCCTTTACGGAATCAGCCGTGCGGAGGGGTTATCGGCAGGCATGCCGCTTTATCAGGCCATCTATGCCATCAACAAAATCAGCCAGGAATATCTGATGCGCCCCATGGGCATTTTTCAGCTTATCGACTATGTTGGGGTTGATGTGGTGCGGTTTATCATGAATGTGATGAATCCGTACATGAGCGATGAAAACCTGCACAGCGCACTGCTCGACAAGTTGTTCGATATGGGTGTTAAGGGCGGCCAGTATGCCGACGGCAGCCAGAAAGACGGCTTCCTGAAGTACGAGAAAGGACGACCTGTGGCCGTTTACAATCCGGAAAACGGAGAATATGTTGCTTTCGATCAGTTTGGTGCCGAAGTAGATAAATGGCTCGGACAGATTCCGGAAACCACCATTCCCTGGAAAAACCTGGTCAGGGCAGCCAACAAGGACGAACTGGCAGCCAAAGCTTTCGGCGGTTACAGAAACCTGAATGCCAACGGCACCGGAATTGCTCTGGAATATGCCCGCCATTCGCGCAACATAGGCCTGAAACTGGTAAGCGACGGGGTAGCCGGCAATGCAGATGATGTAAATACGGTTTTACTCACCGGATTCTTCCATGCCTACGGACCAATTAACGATTTTGTTGTAAAGATAAACTGATAGACGAATGAAACCCAGTAAGAAAATATATATGATTGCCGGATACAACACCATTTCGATGGGAACCGGCAGAAAGGAGTTCAATCCGAGGAAGGAACGCCCGGGCCTTGAACATTATCTGAAAGAAGCCGGACAGGGCACACTTGCCCAGATTGGCGGCTCTGCCAATGTTGACGAAGGCGTTGTTGGCAACTTTATGGCTTCACGGTTCAACAAGCAGGCACATTTGGGTGCATTTCTCGGCATGATTGACCCGGGTCTGCGCCTGAAACCCTCCATCAGGGTGGAAGGTGCCTGTGCATCGGGCGGACTGGCGCTGGTAACCGGAATCAAATCTACGCTGTCAGGCTCCGCCGATGTGGTACTTGCACTGGGCGTTGAGGTTCAGAATACCGTAAAGGCAATCTATGGTGCTGATGTACTGGCCGGTGCCGGCTGGTTTCAGAGGAGAAAGGAGGGCCATGCCTACTTCTTCCCCGGACAGTTCAGCGACAGGGCCGGCGCCTACTTCGAGAAATACGGCAGGGATAAGACACGCAAGGCGTTTGCCCGCTGGTACCGAAATGCCATAGAAAATGCACGCCTCTGCCCCACAGCACAGGAATACGACAATAAAACCGCCGATCTTGAAGCGGTTGCACTTACCGAACCAAACCCAAAGGTGTTCACCGATCACCTGAATGTGTTCGACTGCTCAAAAGTTTCCGATGGAGCTTCGGCAATTGCAATAGTTACGGAAGAGGGATTAAAGCGCTGCGGCGTTGAATTGAAGGATGCCGTTGAAATAGTCGGTATCGGACATGCCGCGGACGATCTGACTGCTTTACCCGAGGATCTGACCCGCCTTACCACCATAGCCCATGCCGTAAAGCAGGCACTTGATTCGGCAGGAATCACACCGGATGATCTGGCTACCGTTGAAACCCACGACTGTTTCACCATCGCCGGAATTCTTGGCGTGGAAGCCATCGGGCTTGCCCCGAAGGGCAAAGGAGCCGATTTTGTACTGGAAGGCCACACCGCCCGCGACGGCAAAATCCCATTCAACACCACCGGAGGCCTGATTGGCTGGGGACATCCCACCGGAGCTACCGGCGTACACCAGGCAGTTACCATCTGGGAACAGTTTACCGGAAAAGCAGGTGCAGCCCAGATAACCATTCCGAACGACAGGCCTTACGGACTTACCGTAAATATGGGCGGCGATGACCGCACCGTTGTGGCAATTGTCTATAAAAAAACGGTATAAACCAGATTACAGAAATGAAAACCGGCGCCAGATGACGCCGGTTTTTTTTGTATATTCCTGTCGGTACGAAAGAAAACATCCGTTAATCCCGACAAATATCCAGCAAAAAAAGGGCCCCTTGCGGAGCCCTTTTTCATGGTATATCGATTTAACGATTAGCGGG
>LUZO01000349.1 GCA_001603685.1 Bacteroidales bacterium Bact_23 | reverse complement strand
AAATTAAAACAAATAACATTTTGGACTATATGAAGCAAATAACGAGACAATTCAACAAAAAAAACACAGCATCCGGTTTCAGAAAAGCACAAAAACCCATCCCAATACGGATTTATGAACTGAGTCTGAAATCGGTTATTAAATATACGCTATTTTAGCGAAATGTAAACACCATTCCAAAAAAATAATGAAATTAAATATTTTCCTCTCATTATCAGTGCCTTTTATTCTTATTTCCGCTCTGAACAAGCCGGTTTCGGGGCAGAATCAGATGCCTTTGAGCCCGGATGTTTACGATAGTTGGAACAGCATCGACCGCCCGGGCCTTTCGCGCGACGGAAAAATCGTTTTTTTTGAACAAAATCCGCAATATGGCGATGGCAGCCTGATTCTTTATTATCCGGAAAAGCAAAGCTATGACACCTTCAGCCGCGGATACGGTGCGGCCGTCCCGGCTTCAGGCAGCTTCACCGCCTGGAAAATAAAGCCGCCGCTGAAAGATACCCGCCAGGCAAAACTGGACGGGAAGAAAAAGGATGATTTTCCGAAGGACTCGCTGGGAATCCTAAGCCGCAACGGCAACAAATTCCTCTTCCCCGGCCTGAAGTCGTTTTCCGTTGCCGCCAAAGGCGGCGAAGCCATGTTTGCCCTGATTGACAAACCCATTCCCGCCGCGGATACCTCAAAACATGACTCGCTGGCGCCCGAAAAGGGAAAGGAGCTGAAAAAGGAGAAGCCGGCAAAGAAAAAGGATGAGACGAAAACCTACCTGCTGAACATCGTTTATCCCGCCGACAGTGTAATTCTTTCGCGCGAAAATGTTACGGATGCCGTAATCAGCGAGCAGGGCGGAACCATCCTATACGCCACCCTCTCCTCCGACAGCATTCCGGTATCGGCGGTTTTTGCCTTCAACACGGTGACCCGCACCGAAACGCCTATATTCTCGGCACCGGGGCATATTCTGAAACCAGCCACCGACAACTTAGGCCGGCAGTTTGCGTTCCTTTACAGCAGCGACACCATCAAAGCCAGACGATACAGCCTCCATTACTACCAGAAGGAAGCCAAACGCATTGCCGACACGGCGGATGCCGCATTCCCCGCCGGATTCTCAGCGGGAGAGCACGGCAGTATCTACTTTTCGGAAGATGGCAGCAAGCTCTATTTCGGCATCGCCCCCACTCCCCGCCCCGAAGCAAAGGACACCCTGACCGACGACGAGAAAGCCAGGGTGGATGTCTGGCACTGGCGCGATCCGTTGCTTCAGCCGCAACAGCTGAAGCAACTTGACGAAGAGAAAAAGAGGACTTATCTGACTGTATATCACACCAATACCGGCAAAATAGTTCCGCTGGCCAACGAACTGATGCGAACGGTAATCACAGGCTTTAAGGGAAACGGCCGTGTGGCGCTGAGCTTCGCCGATGAACACTATCTGGTGGAGACTTCGTGGCAGGGGCGCCGGTTCAGGGATGTTTACCTCATCAACAACGAAACCGGCGAAACCGAACTGCTGCTGAAGAAGGTTGCGGGGCAGATAAGCCTCGGTACAACCGGTAAATACATTGCCTGGTACTCCGAAACCGACAGTCTCTGGATGACCATGATTCTGAAAAATAAGAAGATAACCAGACACTCCGCCGGCAGGGAGATTGCCTTCTACGATGAAGAATACGATATGCCGGGCCTGCCCTACCCTGTCGGAAATGCCGGATGGCTGAAAAACGACCGGCTTTTTGTGGTTTACGACCGCTTCGACCTCTGGGGGCTTGACCCCGACGGCAAAAAGCCGCCGGTGTGCCTTACCATGGGCGAAGGAAGAACCACAAAACGGCAGTTCCGGTATCTGAACCTCGACCGGGAGGTGCCCTACCTCGAAAATGAAGAGGGCAGCCTGCTGCTGAGCAGCTTCAACACCGATAATAAGGATGCGGGATTCTGGCAACTGGGCCGGAAATTCCCCGAAAAGCCCGAAAAACTCCTCGAAGGGCCTTACAAATACTCGACACCCGTAAAAGCAGCGGATGCGGATCAACTGCTTTTCAGCCGGAGTACCTTTGCAGAGTTTCCGGATCTGTGGCTGAGCAACAGCCGCTTCAGCCCGGCGGTGAAGATAAGCGACGCCAATCCGCAGCAGAAGAACTACCTGTGGGGCAGTGTGGAGATCATCTCCTGGAGAACGCCATCCGGGAAGATGCAGAAAGGGCTCTTTTATAAACCAAAAGGCTACGATCCCGAAAAGAAGAAATACCCGGCGCTGGTCTATTTCTATGAAAAATATACCGACCAGCTTCACCAGTATTATCCGCCGAAGCCGTCGCGGAGCATCATCAGCCCCACCTACTGCACCAGCAACGGCTATGTGGTTTTCATCCCCGACATCGACTACACCAACGGTCATCCCGGCCAGAACGCCTACGAATCGGTGGTGAGCGGAGTTACCGAACTGATAAGCCGCCGCCTGATCGACAACGAACACATCGGGGTTCAGGGACAAAGCTGGGGCGGTTACCAGGTTGCGTGGCTCATAACCCGCACCAATCTGTTTAAAGCGGCCATGGCCGGCGCTCCGGTAAGCAACATGACAAGCGCCTATGGCGGCATCCGCTGGGAATCGGGAATGGTAAGACAGTTTCAGTATGAGGAAGGACAAAGCAGAATCGGCGCCACCCTGTGGGAACGCCCCGACCTCTACATCGAAAACTCGGCCCTCTTCAGCGCCGATAAAATAGAGACACCCCTGCTGATTATGTCGAACGACACCGACGGAGCGGTGCCCTGGTATCAGGGAATTGAGCTTTTTACCGCACTGCGGCGGCTTCAGAAGCCGTGCTGGCTGCTCAACTACAACGGCGATGAGCACAATCTGACAAAGCGGGGAAACATGAAAGACCTGGATATCCGCATGATGCAGTTCTTCGATCATTATCTGAAAGGAGCACCCGTACCCGAATGGATGGAAAAGGGAATCAGGGCAACGGATAAGGGAAAGAAGAGTGGTTACTGAATTTTAAGCAATAATCAAGAAAAATTTATCATTATAAAACATTAAGTATGAAACCATTAAGACTCATCCTCCTGCCGGTGGCGCTGCTGTTGCTCGCAAACACCGCCCTTGCCCAGCAGGATATCGAGCAGATGCTTTACCGGCAGCAGATAAGCTGCAGCGACATTGCGCTCAACAGTTCGGAACTGATTCCCCGCTTCATTGGCCGGGGAGAAATGGACTCGGCACTGATGGTGCTGAAAGTATGGCAGGAAAAGTGCGGAAACAGCGAGCCGGTGATGCGGGCCAACCTGCTGCTTGCCCTGAATCTGCACTATTACGACGAAAGTTATCTGCCCGACAACTTTATCAGGATGATGAATACCTTCCACAATCGCATTGATATTGCCGCAGAGAATAGCGCCTATATTTATAACTATTACCAGAAGGAATTCGATTTCGTGCCGGTTGGCGGCATTTTCGACCAATGGACGCAGGAGTTTGCCGCCTCAATGGTGGATTATTATGAACCCGGGACCGAGGGCTTCCTGCTTTGCAGTTTCTACAGCGGCAATACCAATGCCGTGTACAAAATGCTGCTTACCCCTCAGTATGCTGATACCAAACCCGGAAGATTATACAATAAGGAGGTCGGGAAAGCGCTCAATCTGCCTGCTTTGGCAATGGGTTTCACCCTGGGCGCATGGATTCCAACCGCCAGGCTCAGCGATATGGGAATTCATCCGGAACTGGGGTTTACCTATGGCGTGAAACACCGCAGCAATTCCTACGACCTGGTTATGGCGGTAAAGTTTATCCGTACCCCATCCGATTACCTGGCGCGCCGCGATAAAGATTCGCCTCTGGAACTTACCCATAACTTCACCGGAGGATATATCGGTTTCGAGTATGCACGACATCTGATTCCAAACAAAAAAAACAGCCCCATCTTCTCGGCCGGCATCGCTTATGACGGCATTACCATGTTCAGCGCCGACGAGAAAAACGACATCAAGGCTTCAAGCGCCAACAGCTATAACTTCAATTTTGGCGGTGGCTACAACCTGGCACTGAATAAACACTCGGCGCTCGGCATCCAGCTCAGATACAACATTGTTGATTACACGCTGAACAAGCTGTTCGACAAACACGGACATGTGTTTACCGTGCGGCTGAGTTATTCGTTTTTCCAGAACCAATACCGCGAAAGCCTGCTGAATTCGCTGAACTATTATGAGTAACGGATACTGGGAAACTGCCTAACACTTTTACTCACTGATAATTACGGCTAAACAGGTTGCCGCCTTTTCCGGGATTCCTTCTCCGCCAAAGAAGTCTGAAAGCCGATTTTCCTGACCTTACCGGATGGTTGCCCTGAGCTTTTTCGGGCGGCATACAATAAAACGCCGGGCCATCCGTAAATAATAGGTGAATCATTAACTTTGCAACGATAATCCTGCTGATGAAAAAAGAACGCATTCTCACCATAACTTTCGCTTTTGCCCTGCTGGCAGCCTTTTTCAGCGCCTGTACAAAAGACGACCGCTTCGATACCGACCCCGGCCTGAAGCTTGGCTTTTCGGCCGATACGGTTATTTTCGATACCGTATTTACCACGATAGGCTCCTCGTCACGGGTGTTTATGATCTATAACCCTTCGAAAGAGCGGGTTAAAATAAGCTCCATCCGGCTGGCACGGGGCAAGGAATCGCCATTCAGAATTAATGTTGACGGCATTTCAGCTACCGAAATCAACGATCTGGAGATTTCAGGCAAAGATTCGCTGTTTGTTTTTGTAAAAGTGACCATTGACCCCAACCAGAACAACGCTCCGCTGATTCAGACCGACAGCATTGTTTTTTCAACCAACGGCAACATGCAGGATGTGAAGCTGGTAGCCTGGGGGCAGGATGCCCATTTCTACCGGAACGGCATCATCGGCAGCGATTACCTCTTCACCCCCGATAAGCCGCATGTAATCTACGGCTTCCTTATCGTTGACTCGCTCTACACCCTGACCATTGACCCCGGAACCCGGGTGCATCTGCACAGCGGCGCCTCGCTGGTGGTATATCGCGACGCCACCATCAAGGTGAACGGCACCGCGGAAGATCCGGTGATTTTCGAAGGCGACAGGCTTGAAAGCTACTACGGCGACATTCCCGGGCAGTGGAACAGGATCTGGCTCTACGCCGGAAGCATCAACAACGAGTTTCATCACGCCATTATCCGGAACGGCGAAGTCGGCATCCATGCCGATACCACCGGCAATTCGCCGAACCCAACGCTCAGAATCAGCAACTCACTGATTTACAATATGAGCCAGGCGGGAATATTCGCGCAGGGAAGTACCGTAGAGGCGGCCAACTGTGTGATAGGGAACTGCGGAGTGCGCTCTGTGGTGCTGGCGCTGGGCGGAAGATACGACTTCAGGCACTGCACCATAGGCAATTACTGGAACAAATCGTTCAGGCGCGAAACAGCCCTGGTACTCAACAATTACTACTACGACTATACCGGAACCCTGCAATCCAGGGCGCTGGAGCAGGCCTATTTCGGGAATTGCACCATCTACGGCGAGAAGGATGAGGAGATCACCTTCGACCAGAAAGGCGATGCGGCATTCAATTACCGTTTTGAAAACTGCCTGCTGAAAACAAAACTGGATATTACCGATCAGGAGAAGTTCCCCGGCTCACTTAAAAATGAGAAACCCTGGTTCAGGAATCCGGCAAAAGCCGAATTCCAGCCCGATACCCTGGTCTCCGCACTGATCAACAAGGGCAATCCCGCCGTGCTGAACGGCGCTTTCATCAACCTCTCCACCGATCTGGACGGCAATTCGCGCATCGGTGATGAAGCACCCGATATTGGCGCGTATGAGTTTATCGAAAAAGAGGAGCGGAAATAATTTCGTATTCCCGGGTTATAGAAAAGAAATTTGAAGATTTGAAGCGCCTGGCGGCGCTCCGCCGCGGCGGATGAAAATTTGAGGATTTGATCCGCCTGGCGGCGGATTTAAAGCGCCTTACGGCGCTCCGCCGCGGCGGATGAAGCAGCTGACGCTGCATTTGAAGATTTGAGTCCGCCTCTGGCGGGTCACTTTTTACTTTTTTCTCCGCCGCGGCGGATTACTTCATACTTCTATTCGCCGCAGCGGATAAAAATTCTCCGGCAGTCTTACCGGATTCAAGCCGCCTTCCATCAATACAAAAACCTGACAGATTGATTAGCCGCTTCAGGCGGCCAATGAAACCCGTCAGGTTTTTAAGTCGTAAGCGAAGGGGTGCTTATCCCTTCAGCAGTTCATACATTCTGGCGCCGATATGGGCGGGCGAATCCACCACATGGACGCCGCACTCGCGCAGAATGGCCTTTTTGGCTTCGGCCGTATCGGCGGTCCCGCCAACAATGGCACCGGCGTGGCCCATGGTGCGGCCCTTGGGAGCAGTGGCTCCGGCAATAAAACTTACCACCGGCTTGGTTCCGTGCTCTTTAATCCAGTAGGCAGCTTCGGCTTCCATGCCTCCGCCGATTTCGCCAATCATCACAATTCCTTTGGTTTCGGGGTCGTTCATCAGCAACTCAACCGCCTGGCGGGTGGTGGTTCCGATGATGGGGTCGCCACCGATTCCAATGGCGGTACTCTGCCCCAACCCTACCTTGGTGAGCTGGTCAACCGCTTCGTAGGTGAGGGTTCCCGAGCGGCTTACAATACCCACGCAACCTTTCTGGTGGATAAAGCCGGGCATAATGCCCACCTTGGCTTCGCCGGGAGTAATCACGCCGGGGCAGTTCGGGCCGATCAGGCGGCTGTCGCGGCAGTTCAGATACTCCTTCACCATCATCATATCCTTAACGGGAATGCCCTCGGTGATGCATACGATTACCTTGATACCGGCATCGGCAGCCTCCATAATGGCATCGGCAGCAAAGGCGGGAGGAACGAAAATCAGCGATACATCGGCGCCGGTTTCGGCAACAGCCTCCTTAACCGTGTTGAAAACAGGTTTTCCAAGGTGAAACCGTCCACCCTTGCCGGGGGTTACACCGCCTACCACATTGGTGCCGTAATCCAGCATCTGAGAGGCGTGAAATGTTCCTTCTGTGCCGGTAAAACCCTGCACAATTACTTTCGAATTTTTGTTAACCAGTACACTCATAAAAAGACTTTTCAGGTTCAGTGGGTAAATTTAACAGCCTAAAATGAAAAAATGCTATTTTTGTTCAATATTATTGCAAAAAAATGCCTTAAAACAATAATTATCTACAAAAATAGACAATTAAAAAAATCTGCAAGCCATGAATCTGAATTTTTTATCCTCAAACGATACCATTTGTGCGCTGTCAACCCCGGCGGGTATGGGCGCAATTGCCGTAATCCGGATATCGGGGCCTGAAGCCGTGGAAAAGGCTGCCCGCTTCTTTAAACCGGCACACAGCAGCCGGAAACTTGAAGAGGTTCCGCCTCATACCGTTGTTTTCGGCACTTTCGAAGACGGACACGGCATCATCGACGAGGTGCTGGTTACCGTTTTCAGGGCGCCACACTCCTATACCGGCGAAGATGTGGTGGAGATTTCATGTCATGGCTCCATTTTTATTCAGCAGAAAATCATTGAAGTGCTGCTGCAAAGCGGCCTGAGGCTGGCCGAAGCCGGTGAGTTTACCCTGAGGGCGTTTATGCACAATAAGTTCGACCTTACCCAGGCAGAAGCCGTGGCCGACCTGATCGCCTCAAATTCCGAGTCGTCGCACAAACTGGCCA
Organism: Bacteroidales bacterium Bact_23; assembly: GCA_001603685.1. GTDB lineage: Bacteria > Bacteroidota > Bacteroidia > Bacteroidales > Lentimicrobiaceae > Lentimicrobium. The sequence goes on along the minus strand of LUZO01000349.1, from coordinate 1,185 downwards.
TCAACCAGATGAGGGGCGGCTTTTCGGAAAAGATCAGAGAACTGAGAGCAAGACTGGTGGATTTTGCTTCGCTGATTGAGCTGGAACTCGATTTCAGTGAAGAAGATGTGGAGTTTGCCGACCGCAAAAGGCTTCAGGAACTGCTCTCGACCATCAAGACCGAAATCGAAAGCCTGAAATCGAGCTTTGTCCTGGGCAATGTGATGAAGCACGGCATACCGGTGGCGATTGCCGGAAAACCGAATGTGGGCAAATCTACCCTGCTGAATGCACTGCTGAACGAAGAGAAGGCGATTGTTTCGGAAATTCCCGGCACCACCCGCGATGTAATCGAGGATGTGATCACCATCAAGGGAGTTACCTTCCGCTTTATCGATACCGCCGGACTGCGCCACACCGTTGAGCCCATCGAAACCATCGGCATCGAACGCACCTACGAGAAGATGAGTCAGGCTGCCGTGGTGCTTTATGTCTTTGATATTACCACCGCCTCGGCCAAAGAGATCGACGAGGCCATCGCCGATATCAGAATCCAGCTCAACGACCCCGAAAAGCAGATTATCCCGGTTGCCAACAAAACCGATATGCTGCTGGAGGCGCCACACACCTTCAAAAAGCTGGTTGAGCTGGATACCCTGTTTATCTCGGCCAAACGCAACGAAAACATCAACCTGATTATAGAACGGCTGCTGAAATCGGCACACTCGGGCGAAACCGGCGACAAGACCATTGTGTACAGCCTGCGCCACTACGAAGCGCTTACCCGCGCCGGCCTCAGCATTGAAAATGTTGAAAAGGGATTTGAAGAGAATATCCCCACCGACCTGATCGCGACCGATATCCGCCAGGCACTCCACTTCCTCGGCAGCATTACCGGCGAAGTCACCACGGAAGAGCTGCTGGGCAATATCTTTGGGAAGTTTTGTATTGGAAAGTAACTGCCTTAGAAAGTTTGGCGTTAGGAATAAATATTTATTTGTAAAAAGGGTGCTATGCGTAATTAAAAAATGACAATACAAAAACCATACAAACGGACAGTACGAATGTTTGTAAATGGCTCATATAGCAAAGACGGGCACTGGCAATATCTGTTGCATCCAAAATTTGCTAGCGACCCTCAACATTACATTCGAGCTTTTTTACTAATTCAAGACGACCTTCTCAAACTTTTTGAATATGTTGAAC
>LUZO01000348.1 GCA_001603685.1 Bacteroidales bacterium Bact_23 | reverse complement strand
TTGCAATCACAATGATTATTTTTGCTTTTTCGTAAACCCACTTATCGGAGGGGACTCATAATTGAAATTAAATAAAAAAAATCCGGAGATTTTTCCGGATTCCTGAAGGCTGATGATTTAAAATCGTTTTAAACTGACTATCCTGACAATTTATTCGTCGGTGTCATCATCCGTTATCTCTGCATCGGTAATTTCCGGAAGCAGTATCCGGGTTTCCGTTTCGTTAAGCACTTCCACATCTTTCAGTTTTTTTCGGATGGCGCGGGTACGCCTGCCCATCACCTCATCAATCTGATTGCTTGCTGTTTGCAGATTTTTCTGAGCCTTCTCGAGCAATCCGCCGAAATTCCCGAACTCTTTTTTCACCGCACCCAGAATCTTCCAGACCTCGGAGCTACGCTTCTGGATTGCCAGCGTTCTGAATCCCATCTGCAGACTGTTTAGAATGGCAGCCAGGGTGGTAGGCCCGGTAACGATTACCTTAAAATCCCGCTGCAGCTCTTCGAGCAGGCTGGCTTTTCGCACCACTTCGGCATAAATCCCCTCGAAAGGCAGGAACATAATGGCAAAATCGGTGGTGTCGGGCGGATTGATGTATTTATCGCGGATATCTCTGGCCATTTTGCGGATGGCGGCATCCAGCGCTTTTTGCGCTTCCTCTGCCTGTACGGTGTCGTTGCTTTCGTAGGCAATCTGCAGTTTTTCAAAGGCTTCGCGCGGAAACTTGGCATCCACCGGGAGCCATACATTTCCTGAAACATCGTCTTTTCCGGGCAGTTTGATGGCAAATTCCACGGTTTCGCTGCTGCCCTTTCCGGTTTTAACATTGGCCTCATATTGTTCCGGCGCCAGAATCTGCTCCAGCAGCATGGAGAGCTGCACCTCACCGAATCCGCCGCGCATCTTCACATTGCTGAGCACCCGTTTCAGCCCGCCGACATCCTGAGCCAGGGTTTGCATCTCACCCAGCCCTTTCTGAACGCTTTCGAGCTGCCGGCCCACCATGTCAAACGACTGGCTTAGCCGTTCGCTCAAGGTTTTCTGCAGCTTTTCATCCACGGTGACGCGCATCTCTTCCAGCTTCTTTTCGGTACTTTCCACCAGTTGCTGCTGCTTCTTTTCCAGATTCCCGAATTTCTCAAGCTGAAGGTCATTGAATGATTTTACATTCCTGTCGAAGGCTTCCTGAAAATTTTTGATCACCTTTTCAAGCTCATCGCGGCTTCTTTGTGCCTCAGCCTGCGATTGCCTGCCGATCTCCCCGAACTTTTCCTCAATTTTGGCCGTTATTTTTTCCAGGCCCTGCACCGTACGGTCAATCAGATTTTGCTGTTCGGTTTTTAGCTCACCGAATTTTTCCTGCTGTTCTTTGGTAAATGCCCTGAAGTTTTCGGTTGTCTCAGCTTTAAAGGCATTCAGGGCATTGTTCAATTCAATGCGGTTGTCACGGGCGGTGTTTGCGCCTTCTTCGCGGTTGGTTCTGAAGTCCTCCTTCAGGTTGCTTTCGAACTGGCTGAAGCGCAGGGAAAGATCCTCAATCCGATAAGCGGATTCTTTGGAGCCGCCGCCTTTCAGTACGGCAAAAATGGTAATCACTACATTTATCAGCAGCAGCGCAATGATGATGATTGAAAATATATCCATAATAAAAATGGGTTTGTCCGGAAAACGGGCTCAGATTCAACAATCGGACAAGGCGGGATATCCGGTTGAAGATAAATAAGTTAACCTTAAATATCTTCTGTTAGCTTTTACCGCAAACAGCCTGGCTGTACCGGTTTACTCCTCTTTCAGGATTTTTTCTTTCTCCTTCTGGAATTCTTCGTTGGTAAGTATTCCATCATCAAGTAACTGCTTCAGTTCGCGGAGTTTCTCCACCTTTGTTTGTCCGGCCGGCTGCAAGGGCTCATTCTGCTGATATTCCTGCCAGTCATAATAATCCATGTCAGGCACCAGTTCATAGGTATGCGCAGGCTTGTATTTCATTGTCCATAAAAACGGGAACAGGAAAAACAGGCCGCCTATGATTGCACCGAAATCAACCTCCTCGTCCCTTGAAAATGCAGTCTGCAGAGGCTGGTATCCCTCTTTCTCCAGCCTTACATTGTTCACCGAGCCGACAATCTTTGTGTCATAGTGCGTGTAGGGGGTATTTCCAACCCGCTCACCGTTAATATAAAGCCTGGCGCCGGCGGGTTCCGACTGAATGAGGGTATAGCTGGAACAGCTTGATAGTAAGAGAGTGGCCGCCAGAAAGAGTGAAACGGTTCTGGTAAAAAGCGGATTTCTTTTCATGAATTCTTATCCTTGTAATTGTTTCGATAAAAATAGGGAAGTTTCCGTTCCGGAGAGCATTGTGGCGCAAAGAAAAACAGATTCTATTCAAAGCGGTATTCCGGATTCAGGGTGTAGTAAACTCCGGTTTCGGAGTAATTCATCTGAATGATGTTCAGCACGATAAAATCGGCAAGGATATGTTCGCAGCGCGGAATGGAATATCCTGAAATGCGGCGGAATGCCGAAAGGGTGATTTTCCGGTGAACTTCGAGGTAGGCAAGCAGGGTTCGTTCGGTTACGCCGTATTCTATGCGTACACCCTGAGGGTCTTTTTGCTTTTTCCAGACTTTTTTCAGAACGCTGTTGGCCGGAAAGTTCTGATCGCCCACCCTGACATAAATCCGGTAAATGTTGTCTTTGTCGGGGGCGGAATGCGGTCCGGTTTCGCTTTTGGGAATTATAATTTCGAGTACCGTTTTGCCGTTCTCTTCCCACTCCTTTACCTCAAATCTGACTTCCGGGCGGCAAAATAGCCTTGCACCTGCCTCCATCATATAAAACTCTTCATCCGACCGAACCCCGGCGATGGTGCCGTTGTCTTTCACCCCCAGCAGCAGGCGGCCGCCGTCGGTATTGGCAAAAGCAGCCAGTGAGCGGGCAATCTTCTTCGAATCGGTGATGCCGAATTTGAAGTCGAGTTGCCGGTGTTCCCCCTCGCTGATCAGTTTTTTGATGTGTGAAGTCAATGGATGAAAGTTTGGATTTCAAAAGCCCAAAGTTAATGCTTTTAACCCAATACATGCATTGCTGCGAAAGGATGGAACGAAAAAGGCCGGAACGGGAAAAAGAAGGCTTTCCCCGGTTCCGGCCTTGAATATCAGGCGTAATCAGATAATGTCGATGTTGTTTTTGCCGGTAATCTTTTCGCAGTAGTGGCACTGCAATTTAAGATCGTCCTTGTTGATTACCTTAAAACGGGTCGGCACCAGCTGATGATTGGTTATGCAGTTGGGATTCACGCATTTCACAATTTTATTGATCTCATCGGGAATCTCAACATAGCGTTTCTCAATTACCTCATAATCCTTGATTACGATAAGGGAAGCCGTGGGTGCAACCAGGGCGATTTTGTTTACATCGTCGCTCTCGAAATATTTATTGCTTACCTTGATGATACCCTTTTTACCGTATTTAACACTGTCGAGGTTGATGCCAACCGTAATCTGTTTCTCGGTGTCTTCGAGGTTCAGCATTTTTAATACCCTGAAAACACTTTTTGCAGGGATGTGGTCGATTACCGTTCCGTTTTCGATGGCCGAAACAACCAGCTCTTTTCTGATATTATCGTTGGACATTGTTGTCAAATTTCAGATGAAAAACTATTTAACTCCCAGAATTGCAGCAAGCAGCGCCTGACGGACATACACGCCGTTTAATGCCTGCTGGAAATAGTAGGCATATTTGGTGGAGTCCACATCTTCGGTAATTTCGTTCACTCTGGGCAGGGGATGCAGTACGCGCATGTTCTCCCTGCATCCGTTGAGCATGTTGGCCGATAAAATATAAGCGTTTTTAACTTTTTCATACTCAATGGGATCTGAGAAGCGCTCCCTCTGTATGCGGGTCATATAGATGATATCTGCAATGGGGATCACCTCATTCAGGTCGGTGTACTGGTGGTATTTCAGGTTCCGGTCCTTGATGTGCATTTTCACATAGCTGGGCAGTTTCAGTTCCAGCGGCGATACCAGATGAAAAGTGGTGTCGAAGTTGCAGAGAGCCATCACATTAGAATGAACGGTACGGCCGTATTTCAGGTCGCCGACAAATGCCACATTCAGTCCGTCGAGTTTGCCCTGGGTTTTTTTGATGGAATAAAGGTCGAGCAGACACTGTGTGGGGTGCTGGTTGCCGCCGTCACCGGCATTGATAATGGGAACGGGCGATACCTCGCTGGCAAAGCGGGCGCTTCCTTCGCGGGGATGACGCATCACAATGATGTCGCTGTAGTTGCTTACAGTCAGAATGGTGTCTTTGAGCGATTCGCCCTTGGTGGTGCTCGAAATGTTGGCATCGGCAAAACCGATAACTTTGGCACCAAGGCGGGATGCGGCGCTCTCAAAACTCAGGCGTGTCCGGGTGGAGGGTTCAAAGAAAAGTGTTGCTACAACATGGTCTGCAAGGATGTTCTGGATGGGGTTCTTTTCAAACTCAGCGGCTAATTCCAGAATCCGGATGTATTCGTCCTTGTTGTAGTCGGTAATCGAAATAAGGCTCCGGTTTTTCATAAAAGGTGGGTAAGGGTTGGTTTACGGGCTACAAAAATAGTCAACACATTTTTGTTGAGAAAAATAATGTTGAAAAACGGTGAAAAAAAAGAAAAAATTCTGATGATTAACTTCAGGCAAAGGCTTTATTCCTGCTGGCAGGGGCGGAAATGGAAGTG
>LUZO01000347.1 GCA_001603685.1 Bacteroidales bacterium Bact_23 | reverse complement strand
CTTTTATATAAAGTCCTTTCTGTATTCGAATGTGTCAGGCTAATTACTAAAAAAATCAGAAAACTCAACAACAGAATTACTGTAAGTAAGCTTTTTATTATTCTTCCCAATCTCCTCATTGTATCCTATTGATATCAACTGAAACATTCTTTTTTTTTCGGCAACAGGCCTGATTCCGGAATGTAAAGTTATCAAACAAACCTCACAAAAAAGCCAGAAACCAATTTTTTATAATCTGCCTTACCCGGAACAGCTCTAAAAGCATCAGGCGGAGTTGGATGCTCCGCCTGAAATTTATTGTTCAGATGGCTTGCCTTATGATGCTTTGAAAGCAATGATTCTCCTGCAGCAGTTGATTTTTATTCGTAATCAACCACAAAATCCCACATATACTGAATTGAAGGCGGACATTCGATCTCCACCTCATCAATGCCGCAATCCCATTCGCGGTTGCCATTTACATCAATCAGATAATTGGTACAGGTTTCGGTTGTTCCGGCACCCAGGCGCCATGAGAGAATCGCCTTTTTACCGGGCTCTATGGTAAATCCATTGACCTTTTCGCCGGCTGACGCCAGTTTAAATACGCCGCCATCCAGGTAGTGGTTTCCGTCTGTACTAAAATAGTTGGTTTTTGCCCAACTGTCATCATTTTCATTGCAGGGATCGCCCGATCCGCCCATGGTCTCCACCAACTCATACCTCACATTGGGATCCGAAGCCAGCTGAGCAACCCTGTAAAAAACATTCTTAAAAGTCAGCTTAATGCTCTTATAGGTTCCTGCCGGTATATCAACTGCGGGGAACTCATAATCCTCAAATAGTTTGTGTTTTGTATTTGTTACTGTAGTGAGTTTATGCCACTGAAGGTTATCGGGCTTGCCGGCCTTTACTTCATCCATCGACACCCACACATCTTCGATACAGAGCTTCAGGCTAATCATCAGGGTTTCAGTAGTTTCGCCAACCAACGACGGATTTACCCATACTGATTCCGAACTTTTCATTTCAGGGGCGCTTTTCAGGCCGGATGCCATGGGATTGATGCAACGGAATTTAACGGACCCATTCTGATCGTCCGACGAATCTTTTTTACAACCTGCAAAAATGAATAAACTGCAAGCCAACATTAAAACAATCTCTCTTTTCTCTGTCTCTTATACACATCTG
>LUZO01000346.1 GCA_001603685.1 Bacteroidales bacterium Bact_23 | reverse complement strand
AAAAGAGGCTTTTTACCGGACAGGTTTCAGTATGCAAACGGTTAACTGTTTTTATTTTAACAATTTAAATTCCGAATAAAAAGAATAAATAACTTTGCGCTTTGTTGAGTATCTGACCCGATATGAGTAAAATATTTAAAAGAGCAAATCTGATGCCTGCAGTGGCGGTACTTTTGCTTCTTCTGATTGTTACGGCAGCTATTATTGCACTGACAATCAGGCAGCGGCAGAAAAGTGAAATCTCCACCGCCCTGCTGATTCTTCAGGATAGCAGGCAACCGGTTATGCAGGTTGAGAGTACCCTTGAAGCTTTGTTTCTGGCCGAAAACGAGTTTAAGGAATACACCCTCAGCTACGACAGGCGACATTTCGAAAATTACCGGAATCAGTTGGCCCGGCTTACCAGTCACCTCGACACCCTGCAGACGATGATTGCTCCCTTCAAAAAAGGGGAGGAAAGCGACGCCCGGAAAATCATCGATGAACGCGATCGCGAAGCAACTTCCTACATCAGGCTGAAACGGCTTACCGACTCGCTGATGATCATTACCGCTTCCCTTGATTCTGTTCCCCTGGAGAAAGCCGGTGAGGAACTTACCATCCGGAAGTTCACTCCGGGAACCGGTGATTTATCCATTGATACCCTGGACATAAGCAAAACAACCGGAACCAGAAAAAAAGGGCTGCTGGGTCAGCTGAAATCATTCCTGATGGGCGAGGAAGGACAGGAGACCGTCAATACCAAGGTTGTGGTAAAACAGGGCGGGCAAACTGATAAATCAACTGCCGGTGCATCGCCTGCCTCCGACAGCCTTTTCTCCCTCAACAGTTTTGCCGAAGACATTATCAACAAATCCAATTCATACTATCAGTCGCAGCTACGGCTGCAGCTACAAAAGCGCAATGAATTAAGACTCAAAGAGTTGAATCTGATCCGGCTGAACAATTCGCTGATGGATGAAATCCGCGAAATTCTGTTTACCTTAAAAGAGATCGCTGTCGAAAACGAAAACCACTTCCGCGATCAGTCGGCACAAAAGGTAACCCGTTCAACGGGCATATTGCTGACTGTGCTGATTTCCTCTGTAATCGGCGCATTGCTGCTTACCCTGGCCCTTGCCTGGATGCTGATCGAAAACAACCGCTATCAGATAAAATTAAGGGAATCGCGCGAAAAGGCACTCAAGGAAGCCGAAGAGAAAAGGCGTTTCCTGGCCTATATGAGCCACGAGTTCAGAACGCCGCTTTCATCGGTAATCGGCTTTACCGAACAACTGGAAAAATCCGGGCTGAACGAAGAGCAGACGGAGTATCTGGCCGGAATTCTCTCCTCGTCGGAGATTCTGCTTACCACCGTCAACGATATTCTGGACCTCTCGAAGCTGGAATCGGGCAAAATGACCTTCCTCAGCAACCCTTTCAGGCCTGAAGAGACCATACGGCAGTGCATCCGCTCGTTCGAAAACATAACTAAAGAGAAGAACCTTAAGGTAAAAACCAACCTCTTCGGACCCGGCCATGTGGTTATCGGCGATGAGGTAAGGCTGCGCCAGGTTCTCAACAACCTCATAAGCAATGCCGTAAAATATACCCTGAAAGGCTCCATTACCGTTGATGCTGACATCACGGAGGAAAACGGAAAATCCTCCCTCAGGGTGAGCGTAGCGGACACCGGAATCGGCATTTCGGCAAGCCAGCTGGCGGACATCTTCAACGAATACAGCCGTGTACATTCAAGCGATGGCTTTTCGCGCTGGATTATCGGAACCGGCCTTGGTTTGCCGGTAACCAAACGGCTGGTTGAAGAGATGGGCGGAACCATTGAGGTGAAGAGCGAAAAGGGCCAAGGATCGGTTTTCTCTTTCAGGATTCCCTACCTCACCGGATCGCCCGATACCCTGCCGGTAAAGAGCCGGAGCGATGTGAAGGAACTCAGCATCCCCGATGTTAAGATACTGATAGCCGACGACGATTATTTCAATGTACTGCTGCTGAAAACCATTTTCAAACATACCGGCGCCAAAACCGATCTGGTTGATAACGGCGAAGATGCATTCAGAAAAATAACTTCAGGCAATTACGACATTATACTCAGCGATATGTATATGCCCCGCCTCGACGGCCTTGAGCTGACCAGAAAAATCAGGGGATTGTCTGATGTTGAAAAGGCAAAAACCCCGGTGGTGATGATTACCGGCAATGTAACACCCGAAGCGGCTGAAAATATGGAGGCAGCCGGCGTAAGCAGCTACCTCTTCAAACCGTTCCAGCAAAAGGATCTGTTTGAGATAATCAGTAGTTACCTTTCCTGAAAGAAGGCGTTGAACCCAAAGATTACTGAGGGCCCAGCGTTGACATAACCGACTGCCGGTAGGAGATTCCGATCGGCAGTTTTTCCTGCCCTACAACCACGGAGTTGTTCGAATAAGCTTTAATATACCTGCGGTTTACGATAAACGACTTGTGTATTCTGAGGAACGACTTTGCAGGAAGCTGACTCTGCAACTGATGGGTAGTTGAAGTAGCCAGCAGCATACGCCCTTCAAGATAAACCTTCACATAATTTCCATAACTCTGCAGATAAAGGATGTCGGCCGTGTCAACGGACTCGGTGGCGCCTCCCAGATTGAGCTCTATTCTGGCAGAGGGGAGAGCCTCATCGCTATTGTCGAGTACTTCTTTCAGCAGAGCCCTTTCATAGGCACGGGACACCGCCCTGTCGAAATGCTGCTTCGAAACGGGTTTTATCAGATAATCCACCACATTGTATTCGAAACTCTCGGCGGCATAGGATGCATGGGCTGTGGTAAAAATCACCATAGGCTGAAACTCAATGGAGTCGAGCATCTCAAGTCCGCTCAAACCGGGCAGGTTGATGTCGAGAAAAAGCAGGTCGATGGGCCGCGATTTCAGGATTTCCAGAGCCTGAACCGCATCAAAGGCCGTTCCGGCAAGCTCCAGATTGGGAGTCTCGCTGATGAATGCTTTCAGCGCCCACTGTGCCGGTTGCTCATCTTCAACCACCAGACAGATTAGTTTTTCATTATTGGGTTCCATACCTGTGTGTTTAATGTTGTTTTTTAATTGCCGAGTCTTATTTCAAGTTCCAGAACATATTCAGTCCTGTTTTTCGAGGTTTTTAAAATATGGCTTTTCGGATAGAGCAGATTCAGCCGCTTTTTCAGCATCTTAACGCCTGCACCGGTCAGCTTTGGATAAGCGGGATTCTCCGGGAGCGAGTTTGTAACCGTCATGCGGATAATCTCACGGTCGGAATTTATCTGCACATTCAGGAATGATTTTCCGTTCAGCCCCAGGCTTCGGCGCAGCGAATGTTCAATGAAGGGATGCAGCAGCAGCGGCGGAATCATGGTCAGCGGCTCCTCCACCTCCGAGTTGAATTGAATGTCGCAGCGTTCGCCAAGCCTGAATTTTTCGATATTCAGAAAGGTGCGGATAAAATTCACCTCTTCTTCAACCGGCACCGTCTCACGACCCGAAATGCCATTCTGAAAACGAAGCAACTCCGAAAGCTTATAGATATAATCAAGCGCCATCTCTTTGTCAACCATAATGGTAGCCGCAATATTATTCAGGCTGTTGAAAAGAAAATGAGGGCTCAGTTGATTCTTCATGATGTCCAGCTCATGCTCCTTCATACTCAGCCGGTTATCAAGCGTATTGAATGATTCCCGGCTTTTACCTATCAGATAATGTATTCCGAAATCCAGCGTAAAATAGATGAATGTAATTGACAAACCTATCCACCGCACATCCCATGCATGAACAGGATTTGTCATCATACTGCTTATCCGCAGTGACAAAAACCATGCAAAAATGATCAGCAGAATGATTCCCGGGATTGTCAGCAGATCCTTCGCCCGGGTTACTCCGGTTTTCCGGTAAAGCCTGTACGAAATAAAGGAAGCTATGGCAATGCCGGCAATCCAGGCCGGAAGCAGCAACACCTCCCCGCGCGAAATCTCCGGCGAAAGCCACAATGCCAGAAATGGCACCAGCAGCATTAGCGATACCGGAAGCAGCACATATTCGTAAATAAGATATCTGTTTTTCATCCCAAAATTATCGGGGCTAAATTACAAAAACTAAATGCTTTAGCTGCAAACACCCAAACTCAATTCGTCAATAAAATATTGATTGCGGTTTTTCGGAGACAACGCTTCCGGTTTTGATCATCAGTGGAACCACCTGATGCCGAAATCCTGATTTCCGGTATCTTTGAGTGCTGTTTTGAAGATGAGCTGAATACGGAACTGCCCGTCCGGAACAAACGGCCATAGCCGGATAAAAAATATCGCCGGCAACTACGGCATTTGATTTAACTTTGCCTGACCGTTTTTACGGTGAACCATTTTACAATCATCACCCCGCATAAACAACCTGATTATGAAAAAGCTGCTGCTCCCCATCATGCTGATTTTCGGAATCCTGTCATGCAAAGGCCCCGGAAAGGAAGATCACCTGATTACCGATGCCTCGTACCGTGAAGAGGTAAAAAAGCATTTTGAAGCTCAGAAAGCACTGGCTGCAGGCCGCTCCTCCGAACTGTTCGGGGTTTTCGACCTGAATCTGACCACTGCCGAAAGAGAGGGGCTGGAGTACCTCTATGCCTTTATGCCGCTAAGCGACCTGGCCATGAACGACGGCGAATATTACCTGAAACAGGTGAGAAGCTCCCTCGAAGCACGGGAATTCTTCAACTGGGGCAAAACCATCCCCGAAGAGATCTTTCTTCACTTTGTGCTGCCCTACCGCGTGAACAACGAATATACCGACACCGCCCGCCAGGTGTTCCTCAGGGAGCTGAAAAGCAGGGTCGGCGGTATGTCGATGGCTGATGCGGCGCTGGAGGTCAACCACTGGTGCCACGAAAAGGTTGTTTACAAAGGCTCCGACGAGCGCACCTCCGGGCCCCTGACCACCGTGAGGACCACCCACGGCCGTTGCGGCGAGGAGTCAACCTTTACGGTTGCCGCCATGCGTTCGGCGGGCATTCCCGCCCGTCAGGTTTACACCCCGCGCTGGGCACACAGCGACGACAACCACGCCTGGGTGGAGGTGTGGATTGACGGAACCTGGCATTTCCTGGGCGCCTGCGAACCCGAACCCGAACTCGATATGGGATGGTTTGCCGAACCGGTGAAACGCGCCATGATGACCCACACCTTTGTCTTCGGAAAATACAACGGCAGCGAGGAAATGGTTGAAACCCACGACCGCTACGCCCGCCTGAATCTGCTTCGCAACTATACTGCCGTAAAACGCCTGCCCGTAAAGGTGGTGGATGAAAATAACGCTCCCGTGGAAGGGGCAAAAGTGGATTTCGGCCTTTACAACTACGCCGAGTTTTATCCCATTACCACCCAGTACACCGCCGGAAGCGGTGGCTGCGGCGTAACCACCGGTTACGGCGACCTGCTGGTGCATGTTTCGAAAAACGGAATCTCATCTTCGGCACTGGCACGGGGTGATGAAACGGACACGGTAACGGTGGTCCTGAAACGGGAAACCGACTTCTTCCCGGAAGGTACCTATCTGCTAACGCCACCGGCAAAACAGCCTGTTCCTGCAATTGATGCCAAACTGGTAGCCGAAAACAACAAACGCCTGCTTCAGGAAGACTCCATCCGCGGCGTTTATATCTCCACCTTTATCGATTCCGTGGCATCGGTCGAGCTGGCAAAATCGCTCAGCCTCGACGCTGCTGCACTCTGGAAGTATCTCTCACTGAGCCGCGGCAACTGGATTGAAATCAAGAAATTCGCCGAAAAGCTGGGCATCGGAGAGCGGGAAAACGGCATGGCGCTGCTGGCTAACATATCCGAAAAGGATCTGCACGATATCATGGCCTCCACACTTTACGACCACCTTACCGCACTGAAGGTATTCGGGCCGGTGGAACAGATTTCAGACGGCGATTTCAACCGCTACATCCTTTCACCCCGCATCGGCAGAGAGTTTGTAACGCCCTGGAGAAACTTTATCCTGAAAGCATTTGACGATGACAAAGCGGCGGAATTCAGAAGCAACCCGCTGAAAATCAGGGAGTGGATTCTTTCCAACATCACCCTCGATACCGTCAGCAACTATTACGGCGTTCCACTCAGCCCCGAAGGGATGATGCAGCTTGGCCGTGCCGACAAGTATTCGCGCGATCTGCTGTTCGTTGCAATCAGCCGCACCTTTGGCATTCCCGCCCGCCTGGAGCCGGCCACCCGCAGGCCGCAGTACATGGCCGCCGGCAAATGGAACGACCTGTTTTTCGATGCTCCGGACAGCAAATCGGTTCCCAGAGGAAAAATCGTGCTGCGCAATACCTCGCCCGAAAAGGGCTTCGTACCGCGCTACTACATCCACTACACCATTGCCCGCTACGATAACGGCCGGTTTGTAACCCTCGACTACGAAGACGATAACTCGTTGCTGAACTTCCCCGCCACCATCAGCGTGGATACCGGATATTACAGGCTGATTACCGGAAACCGCCAGAGCGGAGGCGAAGTGGTGGCCAACATCTCCTACTTCAGGGTAGAAGAGGGTAAAACCGGCACGCTCGATATCAGCCTTGCCGCCGATGTGGAAAAATCTGGCGTTTCCGGGCGTGCCGATCTGAAAGCAGCGTTCACAGGTATTGAGGATAAATCCGGGCTGAGCCTGCAGTCGTTCTTTGGTGAAAAGGGTATGGTCATCGCCCTGATAGATCCGTCGAAAGAGCCGACAAAACACCTGATGGAAGACATCAGGGCGGTAAAGACTCCACTCGACAAATGGGGCGGCAATGTGCTGTTTATCGTTGCGTCCGGTAAGCTGACCCAGGGCTTTACTCCCGCCATATACACCAAACTGCCCGCAAAATCGGTATTCGGGTACGATGCTAACGGCGAAGTCAGCTCGGCCGTGAGCACCACCTGCTCCATCGACGGCGTTCCGACCTGGCCGGTGGTGGCAGTGCTGAATGCCAAAGGCGAAATAACCTGGTACTCCGAAGGCTACCGCATCGGGCTGGGCGACCAGATGGTAAAACAACTGAAGGAAGCGGGGAACTGATTTCCGGCAATTCAGGGATGGACTTATAAAATCACGCCGTTCTCCTTCAGAACGGTGATGATGGCTTCCCTTTCCCGTTCCATGCTGCGGAACACCTCAGGCTTACTTCGTCTGAGGCGGTAAAACCTGAACCTTCCGCAAAGCGTTTTCAGGTGGATATAGTGGTAAAACGAGAAGATACCCGCCATGGCCAGAATCATCAGCGCCAGTAAAGCAACTATGAGCTGTTTTGTAAAAACCCACAGGAGAATCAGGAAAGCCACATACCAGATGAAAAACAGCGCCAGCCCGAAGCCGAAATGCAGCGAGCTGAGAAACTGCTTGTCTTTAATGTTGCGGGCCAGCAAAACCGGAACCTTATACGGAATGTAGTTGAAAATCATCCCGGCAAGGTGGGCCGGAAGCATGATTAGTGAAAGGATTGCCTGCACAACAGGCCATGCAGGCCCCGGATACGGCCGGTGAAACAACTTATCGCGCAGCCGGGCAGCCTTAAGGTGCCCGAAATAGGCTGCACAGCGCTCCTGCAGATCGGGCAGCATCCGGCTGTTTTCCCCGGCTGCCTTGTCGAGACGGGCAATAAACGCCTGATCCTCTGAAAACTCATAACAGCGCTTATCCTCTCCGGGTGCCGGATTTCCGGTATTCTCCCGGTTGATGACCAGCAACTGCTGATAAGTATCGTAATACGTTTCATTCTCCACATGAATCATCAGCGGCCTGATGGCTTCAGCCAGTCGGTCACGAAGCTGAAGGATGGCTTTTTGCGGATTCTCGCGGTAAAGCGGATAGTAATCCGCCACCGGTACTGGCGCTCCGTAATTTATCAGCAACTCGGTGCCGGCCCTTACATAGTGCGAATAGTCAATGCCTACGGGCACAATCAGGATCTCTTCCTCAAAGTTCTGTGATTCAGCGGTAAGGAAAGCAATGCGACAAATTCCCTTTTTCAGCGGCTGCAGCTTTTTTATGGGGCTGTGCGTACCTTCGGGCAGGATGGCAATGGGTACGCCCGATTTCAGAATCCGGGTGGTGCGGGCAAAGGTATCGTAGTTCTGATTCATCGTTTCAACGCCATCGCGCGGTCTGAAAACCGGCAGAATCTTCACAAAATAGAGCAGGCGGGCAAAGAATTTCTTTTTGAACATATCGGCACGGGCAAGAAAAACCACCGGTTTGTCGTAGGCAATTAGCATGGCCAGCGCATCCATCAGCGCATTCTGGTGGTTTGAGGCAAAAATCATCTGCCTGCCCGAAGGGATGTTCTCCCTTCCGGTAATAAGCACCCTGCGGTAAAATATCCTGAAAAAGAAACTGACATAGCGGTAAATAATCCTGTACGATAAAGGCGTCCGTTCAATGTTGTTCAGTCCCATGCTACAGGTGTTATTGGTGGTTAACGATGGCTTTCACACTCCGGAATCATACGAAGTTAAACAACTTCAACCTTTTTAAGCGGCTTTGCCCAGCCCCAGAACGAGGCAAGGCTAAGTCCGGAAATGATGTGCCAGATGCCCCACCAGGCAGCGATAAATGCCATGCCGCCCATATTCAGTTCGGGAGGGAATATTTTGGGGTTGAAAAGCAGCACCAGTCCAAGCCCCGAATTCTGGATTCCGGTTTCGATGGAGATGGTGCGGCGGTCAATCTGGTTAAGCCTGAAAGCCCCGGCGGTGAGGTAGCCCGATAACAAAGCCAGTCCGTTATGGATAAAAACGATGATAGTAATCCATTTGGCATACATGATAAAGTAGTTGTAATTGTTTTTGAATGCCATCAGGACAAACGCAATGAAAATCACCATCGACAGGGTTTTGATCGGCTTTTTGATTTTTTCGGTGATTTTAGGCAGTTTCTGCGAGAAAATAATCCCGGCAACAACCGGAATGCCAAGCAGGATAATTACGGTACGGAACATATCCAGCGGGTCGATCACAATTGGCCGGAGCAGCGGCGAAGTGGTGGAGTAGAGTTTCCCCCAGAAAGCGAAATTCAGGGGCGTCATTACGATTGCCACCACGGTGGCCGTGGCGGTAAGGCTTACCGACAGCGCCACATTGGCTTTTGCCACACTCGAAATGAAGTTGGAAACATTGCCGCCCGGACATGAGGCAACCAGCAGCATCCCGAAAGCAACCGCCGGAGTAATGTTGCTTCCCAGCATCCACACCGCCAGAAAAGTGACTGCCGGCAGCACAAAATACTGAGCAAACATCCCCACAAAAACCTTTCTGGGGTTTTTTATGACATCCCTGAATTGTTCCCACTTGATTTCGAGGGCCACTCCGAACATAATGAACCCAATGGTAATGTTCATAATATGAAGGCTGGTCTGGCTGAAATTCAGTCTGATATTGTCGAGCAGCAGCAAATCTTCGTACATAGTGCCGGGTTTTGGTT
>LUZO01000345.1 GCA_001603685.1 Bacteroidales bacterium Bact_23 | reverse complement strand
GAGCTAAGCGATAATTGGTCTATTATATTTTTCCAATCGGTATCAGATATTAACAAACAAAAAGCAACGAAATGAAACACAGCATTTTAACCCTGATTGTTCTCTCTTTTTTATTTACCGCCTGCAGCGAGCAGAAAAACCCGGCCAATCAGCCGGCCGGAACGGAAGCCGCTGATCAGTCCGATAATGCAACCACAGGTCTGAGCGAGTCGGAGATTCAGACGCTGACCAGAAACCTGAAACACCTGGATCCGGATCTGCCCACCATCGGCGTGCTGATGTATGAGGATGTGCTGATGACGGAACTGACCGCTCCGCTTGATGTTTTCGCCAAACATTCCGAAGATGGCAAACAACTCTTTAATGTAATCACCATTGCCGGGAATTATGGCCTTTTCACGAGTGAGGAAGGGCTCAAAATGTTCCCCGATTACACCTTTGCCAATGCACCGGCACTCGACATCCTGATTGTGCCCAGCGCCTATGATATGAGCAGCCAGGTTAAAAACACCGATCTTACCGGATTTATCAAAGTTCAGAATACCAATACGGAATATACCGTAAGTAACTGTGCCGGAGCAACCCTTATCGGCGAAACGGGAATTGCCGACGGCAAAAAGATTGTAACCTGGGTGGGCGGCGGAATTGACCTGCAGAAGAAATATCCCAACCTGAAGGTTCAGGACGATTCAAAGGTTAGCTATATGGAAGATGGTAAATTCCTGTCGTCGAACGGGAATCTGGCCACCTATATCTCCTCGCTTGAACTGCTGGAGAAGCTGACAAGCCCCGAGCACCGGAAGTTTGTTGAGTCGCAGCTCTATCTGGACAGGCTGCAGAACTGGAAAAAGTAATTTTCAGCGGAAAAAGGCTCACGGCAGTTATCCGGCAAACCATTGTGCAGGTCCCGTGTTTTTTCGTATCTTTATGCAGAAAATTTTTCATGCCATGAAACGCATTTGTTACCTCATACTGCTGCTGCTCTTCCCGCTTTCGTTTCTGATGGCTCAGGAGCCTGCAATTACCGTTGGATCACCGGGTTACCTCAACGCCTCCATGCCATTGTGGACCACCCGTACGCTGCCGGCATTCTCGCTGCAGACCGGAGCCGGATTCGGCGCTTTCGGCGGCGGGCACCTGTTCAGCACCTTCGTATCTCCGGTATTCAGCCAGCCGTTGGGGAAAAAGTTCACCCTCTCGGCGGGGGCCGTGGTCGAAAACACCTCGTTTGGAAATGTAATGATGCTCAAACCTTCGGGCGAGCTGTCGCGCACGGATGGCAGTCTCTTCACCACCACCCTTTTCGGAGGCGGCACCTATCAGGTGAACGACCGCCTTACCCTTAGCGGTTCGGCATATAAAACCATCAATCCGGCATTCAACAGCCGCCTGGAACCCGGCAATCTGCAGATGGAGGCGCAGGGCGTAAGTTTCGGCGTAGGCTACCGCATTTCTGACAATATTCACATTGGCGGTGAAATCAGAATTCAGCAGCAAAACAGCAACTTCTACCATCCGTTTCAACACCCCCTGACCCCTGTTTCGCCATTCCGGAACGGTTTTTACGGATTCTGAGAACCAATATTAAAAATACATCTACCTGATTATCGTATGCTTATCATTATTTCGCCCAGCAAAACCCTCGATTTCGAAAGCGATTACCGGATTAAGGAAGGCGCCGGCCCTGAAATGATGGCGCAGTCGAAGCAACTGGCGGCCGTCCTGAAAAAGATGTCGCCTCAGCAGTTGGCATCGCTTATGAGCATCAGCCCCAAACTTGCCGACCTGAATGCCCTGCGTTACAGCGAGTGGCTATACCCGTATCCGGAGGGAAAAAGCCGTCCGGCACTGGCAGCTTTCAAGGGCGATGTGTACGAAGGGCTGAAAGCGTGGGAACTGACCGATGGCCAGGTGGAATTTGCCGATACCCATCTGAGAATCCTGTCGGGTTTATATGGCCTGCTGAAGCCCACCGACATGATCCTCCCCTATCGTCTTGAGATGGGAACTGCGCTGGAAGTGAACGGGCACGGCAACCTCTATCAGTTCTGGGGCGACAGGATTACCAACGCCGCCAAAAAAGCGCTGAAGGCAAGCGGTTCGGGTGTGCTGGTAAATCTGGCATCGAACGAATACTCAAAAGCCATCAACTTCAAATCGCTGGGCGCCCGAGTTGTAACACCGGCCTTCAAGGAGTTCCGCGAGGGGAAATTCAAATTCGTTAGCTTTAACGCCAAAAGGGCGCGCGGCCTGATGACCCGCTTTGTCATCGACCGTGGCATCAGCGATCCCGACCAGCTCAAGCTGTTCGATTATGAAGGCTACGGCTACATGGATGAGCTTTCGGATGGCGATCAGTGGGTATTTGTAAGATAAACGGCTGATTAACCGGTTTTTAAGCAGATCGGCCGGGAAGCAAACCCACTTACCGCCGTACAAAAAAGACTTAAAAAAGCGCCTGCAAATCAACGACTTGCAGGCGCTTTTTGCGGAGAGAAAGGGATTCGAACCCTTGGTACCCGTAAGAGTACAACGGTTTTCGAGACCGCCCCATTCGACCGCTCTGGCATCTCTCCGGTGGGGTCTGAAACGGATGCAAAATTAGTAATTTATTCTTAGTTCGCAGCACTTTTTCAAATCAAAACAATGAACTTTTTTCAAAGACGGATTTTCCGCCTCCGAAACCGACGGAGAAGAAACCGGATGCGATGAATATCAGGACGAATCTACTATTATTATAAGTAGTTTAAACTGAAAGGCAACTTGCCAGCGGTATGCATATCCATATTTTGTCAGACATAGTTTTTTTCTAATAATCATTGTAACCGGAAATAAAACACACTGAAATAAAAAACAATCAGGCTGATCACCAGAAATATAAATTATCTGCTTTTTCTGTGATATTATTTGCTCCTTTTTCGTATCTTTGAATTATGGATCAAGTTCTTCGGTAAGAAGTGGCTTCGTCCAAAACTACAGCAACTTCGCGCCATTACACCCAACATTTTATCCCATGAATAAAAATTTTCTGCCGCTCCTTCTTCTGCTTCTTTGTTTCAGCGCAGGACTGCAGGCACAGGACATCATTCTGAAAAGGAACAACGAGCCCATTCACTGCAAAATCAGGGAGATTGGCGTTGATGAAATCAAATACACCCTTCCGGAATACCCATCGGATGTTTCTTTTTCGATTGATAAGGATAAAGTGCTGAAAGTTATTTTTGAAAACGGCAATGAGTTAGAGTTTAAAACGGCCATTACCGACAGCGACCAGTATCTTGACAACCGCAAAAACATTCTAAAAATCGAGTTTCTATCCCCTCTTACGGGAAACACCACCTTTGCCTACGAGCGCAGCCTTGGCCCCGGCCGAAGCATTGAAGGTACGCTGGGAATCATCGGGCTGGGGCGGAATACCGGGGAAAGAAATGCAAAAGGCGCTTTTATCAGGGCCGGCTACAAATTTATCAAAGACCCCGATTTTTACATCAGGGGAATGCGCTATTCACATTTGCTGAAAGGCGGCTACATCAAGCCGGAACTGGCATTCGGCTCATATACCGAAGATATCTGGGAATACTACAACCCCGGCAATCCCTCTCAAGCCGGGAGAGAGAGAAGAAATGTCATTTCAGGCACCATTCAGGTGGTGATTGGCAAACAGTGGGTATTCAGCAATGTTTTTGCCACCGATATTTTTGGCGGCATCGGCTATGGATTTACCACCGATGACGCCGAATACCCTTACCATTACGGATATTCCATTTTAGGCAGCAGCTTCCCGATGTCGTTCTCTGCCGGCTTCAAACTGGGCTACCTGTTAAAATAATACCGATTGGAAATTTACAAAACAGTTTAGCGTATTTTGCAAATACAATTCATAAAACATTCGCCATTCATATAGCGACGGCTGCAACCGGCAAATTACCGAAAGAACTGCCACACCTTTATATATAACAAACGAAGCAAACCAGACTCCGGC
>LUZO01000344.1 GCA_001603685.1 Bacteroidales bacterium Bact_23 | reverse complement strand
TTTTCGTTCAGAATGATCCTATTTAACTTCTGTTCGAAGTCATTGTTTTGTATTTCTCTCTTATTCAACACTTTAAAAATAACCCGATCAACCAATAACGGCTTGAAAATCTCGGCAAGGTCAAGAGCCAGAGAATATCGCCTTTCACCCGGTGAATGAAGATAGCTGATTGTTGGGTTAAGTTGTGTTTGGTGAATTGCCCTGAGGCATTGCGAATAGCACATCATATTTCCGAACGAAATCAATGCATTTACTTCATTCTGCGGAGGTTGTTTGGTTCGCGTACCCATCTCAAAATTATTGACAATAAGATTAAAAGCTTCATAATAGTACTGCCGGATGTTGCCTTCAATACCCATTAGTTCATCTATACGGGTACAGGTGTCAATGGAAGACGAAAGGTTCCCGATTGCTGATATTATTTCAGTTAAGTCTTTTCCACGATTGTTATAATATTTCAGATTTTTTAAAATGTTGAATGCTGCTCCTTCAACAAATTTTCGGGCAATATACATACGGGAAGATGCTTTGGTATGCGCTTCAACCTGCTTTACAATCATCCGGCCAGCCAATAATCCGTCACGAGGCATAAATGAGCCGGTGTAGTTCTCATAATAATCAAAAAAATGAACACTGATACCATGCTTACCGAGGAAATTGTATAGGCTACTGTTTGCTTCAAGCGAACCAAAAGCATAGAATTCTTCTATATTCTCAACCGGAAGATACCTTGGAGGACCCTGGCTGCCTTCTTCATCTACTGGAACAAATTTTAGCGTATTGTCTTTGCGGGATAAATGGCCGGGATTGAACAGATAGTAGGATTTTTTCATACAGGATTTACAGGTTTAGGTTTGGACAGGATTTACAGGATTTACAGGTTAGGTTTGGACNGTTTGGACAGGATTTACAGGATTTACAGGTTTAGGTTTGGACAGGATTTACAGGATTTACAGGTTAGGTTTGGACAGGATTTACAGGATTTACAGGTTAGGTTTGGATAGGATTTACAGGATTTACAGGATTTACAGGATTGGGTTTGGACTTTGATGGATATTACTTTTTTTCTTTGGGTGTGTATTTTCTGAATTTCCTTTTAACTGATACTGAACTGCCAAAGTTTATTAGTAATCCGTTGTCGATTCCTGTTGCGGCGAGGTAGTTGACTAATTGAACTTCATGCCGTTTTTCAAAGTTTTCAACAGCTTTAATTTCAATTAGTAAAACATCTTCTGCCATAATATCGCAGTAAAATTCACCTACCATTCTGTTTTTGTAATAGACATCAGCTCTGTATTCTGCTCGGGCTGTAATACCTATTTCGCTTAGTTCAACCATCATGGCATTGTGATATACCTTTTCTGCAAAGCCAGATCCTAAAATATTGTGGACTTCATAGGCTGCACCTATAATTCTCTCAGTTAATTCGTTGTATTCTAGGTTCATAGCAATTTGTTTTTGGTTTTCCAATTCGTGTTAGTTTGTCATGTATTGCAAATTTATCCTTTCAGGCAATCCTTTAGATATTAGTTTGATCTAAATCTATTTCTGCAGACCAGCAAAAATCATGGTATGCACAATTTTTGCATATTGCCTGTTTAATTTTATCAGGGCACCGGTCATCCTGAATGATTACTCCAATATCACTCACCATTGCCGGAATTTCCTGCCTGTCAATATTATTCAGATATACCTTTTCTGTTTTCCGGAGCTTTGGATATTCCAGCACACCGCTTATATCCTGAATTCCATGTTGTTCCATAACCCAAATATAATATTTGAGTTGCATAATATGCGTTTGCTCAAGTTTGTCCGATTTTTTAATTTCATGAATTACTTTGTTTTTTGGGTCATAGAAATCAACTTTAATGCCTCCTATTTCTATCTCTTCATACTTTGAAGGCCGGAAAGGGTAGCTGGTTTCATGGATCAGTTTTCCCATTTCTACCAATTCAGAGGTTTGCTCCATCTGTAATCCATTGGCAAATAACCATAGTTTACGATGACAAATCATAAAGTAGTTGAAATGGGTTCCGGTGATGTGCATAATTTTATCTGTTTAGTGTTTTTTTCTAATCTTCCGATAAGCATAACACACAAATTCTCCGGTACCATCATAATCCATCCTGGTTAAGGTACAAAGGATGTTCTCCTCCTCATCTTCCTTAAGAAAACTGACACAATCCAGACACAGGTCCGGAATATGTACCGTCATGAGGTCTATCGGTGTACCGTCATCACGAAAAAAACCACCTGTTCCGGGTTTGAAAATTCCTTCATATTTAACGGCATTCGGGCCACAATACTGACATTCTTCACCATAAGGGCAGGTTTCATTATCATCAGTACAACACGAAAGATAAGTGCCAACCCACTTATAATAGGTCATCTCCACATCCCAATGATTGCGGATTAACTCAATGAATTCATCTTCCGGATAATTATCGGGCAAGTCGAGGATGTGGATATCCAAAGTCTTAAAAAGCTGTTTAAAAGCATCGGCAAGCAGTTGCCATTCCTCCTCATTCAGTACAGGAACGGGAGGAATGGCTTCGAAAGAGATGCCGGTGTACTTTTCCGGGGTTGCCATAAAGGGAAAATCCACATCTTCCGTACAATGGACATCTTCCGGATCAATATTAAGCCCGGGAATAGGTGAAGAAGGCGGCCGGCTGATTATCGCATCGATTTTGGCGAGCAGGGGTGGAAGTGAGGGATTCATGGTTAATAAAATTACTTCATTGAAATTGACTTTCCTTCTAGATAAGATTGAAAATTCTGGAAATTAACTTAAATGGTTTAAGAGTA
>LUZO01000343.1 GCA_001603685.1 Bacteroidales bacterium Bact_23 | reverse complement strand
ATATTGTAAAAAATGAGTATTATTGCAATGGAAATCTGAAAAAATCTTATATTTCAGGACAACCGGCTACAGCTATTAAGATTAAGTATGATGATATGGGCAATCGCACCTTGCTTGACGACCCGAATTATGGCCAGATAGAATCTGTTTATAATGCTTATGGTGAGCTGGTAACACAAACCAATTCGCGAGGGCACACCATTTCTTTCAGTTATGATAAACTTGGTCGTAAAATAAGCGAAACTGGAAGCGCCGAAGGCGATATTGTCTGGAATTACTCTGTAGTACAAGGGCGGATAGGGACTTTGGAAAGCATTGTAAAGAATAATCACATCACCAATTATGCATACGATAACTTGTTGAGATTAATAACTGAAACGGAAACTATCAATAATGTGCAGTATGCTACCAATTACACATACGATGAATTAAGCAGACCTTTTAGGACTACTTATCCAACGGGAGTTACCCTGCAGGACGGATACAATAATTATGGCTATCACACAACTGTAAGTCTCGAAAATAGCGGAAAGCAATTATGGAAAACTGAACAGGTAAATGCAATGGGATTGGTAACTAAGTATAGGACAGGTAATAATTTGGAGACTGAGCAATCCTATTATCCGCTAACTTCATTGCCTTATACTGTAAAAACTGTAAAAAGCGGTAATAACCCTATCCAGGATTTGGAATATAAATGGTTCGGCTTAGGCAACCTTGAATATCGTAAAAAATGGTTAAACAGGAGCAATAATACATCTCTCACCGAAAGTTTTACCTATGATGGGTTGGATCGATTAACCTCTGTCAGTTTGAATAGTAATATTTTAGGGAATTATGTGTATGATGTATCCAAACTTGGCAATATAACCTACAACCAAAGCGATGGTCAAACCCATTTTTCTGATGCAATCTACGGCGCCTACGGCTACGGCCCCCATGCCATTGCACAGTTAACAACAACAAATCCGATACTTACAGGCCCTCGCCAGGATATTGTATATAATAGCTATGATAAAGTTTCTGCTATTACTGAAGGCAACCATTCTTTGCAGATCCGGTATGGTCATCATAGGCAGCGCATTTCGCAACAATACACCGATGGCGATAATGTCGTTGAAAAAGTATGGACAAGCGCTTGCGAGTATATAACAAAAAACGGACAGCAGTACAAACATACATATCTTTCAGGCCCTCTTGGTTTATTTGCGATACATATAATTTATCCTGATGGTACAGAGGAGATCAATTATATTCATACCGACCACCTCGGCTCCTGGAACACCCTAACCGACGAAGCCGGCAACCTGCTGCAGGAACTTAGCTTTGATGCCTGGGGCAACAGAAGAGACCCGGCTACCTGGCGCTCCTTTGCCGGCACAGCGCCCGAGCCGCTGTTTGATCGTGGCTTTACCGGTCACGAGCACCTATATGCCTTCAACCTGATAAACATGAACGGCCGCATGTACGATCCCATAATAGGCCGCATGCTCTCACCCGATAATTACATACAGGCGCCCGATTTTTCGCAGAGTTTTAACAGGTATAGCTATTGTTTTAATAATCCGCTTAGATATACTGACCCGAGTGGGGAGTTTATCTTTACGACACTTGCTATTATAACTGGTCAATGGTGGGCTTTGCCTATGACAATTGGCGCTGATATTGGAATGTGGCAAGGTGGTTCACTTGCAAACGGAACAATGAATCCCTTTAAGTGGGATTACAGTTCTGGTAAGACTTGGGGCTATATGGCGGGCGGTATGGTTGTCGGAGCAGCAAGCGGATATTTTGGCGGAGCAGTTGCCTCATCGGGTATGCCAATGGCTAATACAGCAGGGCTTATGGCAAGTTCATTTGTAAGCAGTGTAGGAACTCATATTTATACTGGTGGGCAAACAGATGTAAGCGTTGGTTTTGGTGCTGCTTCATACAATTTTGATAGAAACGAATGGGGGCATTTGGGTAAAAAAGAAAATTCTACACTTGAAAATATTGGGTATGGTTTTGGGGCTTTGGCGAATATACAAGATGTTTTTTCTGGTTTTAATGGGACATCAATATACGTTAAATCCAGGCCAAAATTAGCCGGTCACAGCCAAGTAGAAGGGCAATATAATACTGGATATGATGTTAACGGTAGCCCCATTTATGATGACATCCTAATTTCTGTAGGGCCAGCAGACCATAGCATTGGTCAAGGACATGGTTTAAAATGGGAGATGGAATATGTAAAAAGAACACTTCAAGGAAATTCTGTAAGCGGAGAAAATGTAGCCTACATCCGACCGAATCATCCACAAATAGTAACAAAATTAAACAACGTAAATGGCAAGATGCTCTATACTATGACGAAAAATTTAAACGCTGGACGTAATCTAATAAATACAGGGGCTTTAAAATATGGGTTGCTTTATGGTTGTGTAAATTATACTTCGAGATCATTGTTTCTTTCAGGAGTTCTAAATGTGAATGCTTTATTACCTGTTACCGCACCAGTTTTATTAAATGTAGAAATGGCAATACGAAATGCAGGAATGCTTGCTTCGCCTTATTTAATAAATTTTTAAACTGTTGAAATAAATTTATG
>LUZO01000342.1 GCA_001603685.1 Bacteroidales bacterium Bact_23 | reverse complement strand
ATCTTAATCTTTATCGGGTTTTATTGAAAAAGTCATCGGTATTCACATATATCGCATGCACTTTCAGCCCTTCGGCCAATTTCAGATTTTTATTAACGATCCGGATTAACCGTTTACTCTGCCTTCCCATCGCCCGGCTCCAATATACAACCACAAAAAAGTCATATTGTTCCGGGATATACTGTTTTGTTGCAGCAACTGGGCGGAAAAAGGTTGTGTGCAGGCTGAGAGGCAAGATGCTGTCAACCGGCGCCTGCTGCAATGGCGGAAAAACTTCGAAAGCCCCTCCCCGGTTCCATTTCAGATTGGGGAATCCTCCGGAATAACAGTTTATCTGAAACGATGTAAGCTCCCCCATGCCGTTGTAATACAGCGCCTGAAGCGGCTGATAGTGATTCTGACGCTGTTCGCTGTAGCGGCTGTCGTCAAGCGATGAAAGGAATGAAAAATAAGCGGTATCAAGTTCGAAAACATTTTCGGATGGAATACTGTACTTTTTTGCATAGTTCAAAACCGTTTGCTCATCTACAGGCTTAAGATTTTTCAAACCGTACATTTTCGTAAATACGGCCGAACAACCTGTAAAAATAAAGGCTACAACAAAAAGCACAAACAATCGGGACAGACATCTGAGAAATGACATACCAGTAGAAGTTAATATCAGCCGGAAAAACAATTTCGATCATGGAGATGCATACTCCAGCAGATCGCGATATACCTGTGTCCACCCGACCCATCGTTTCTCTTCCGACATGGACTCATTGTGCCACAGACTGATAAAAGTTCCGTTTACCGACCGTACCTCATCTACCAATGGTTTTATATAGTCCATTGCCTCGCCGGCATTTACCCCCATATAATCTCTCAGGGTACCTTCCATCAAAGCAAACGGATGAATTGTGAGCGGCGTTACCGTTTCCGCTTCCAGATCGTACCATTTAAAAGGCGAACAGATTCCTGCCCTGAAACCGGTTTTGCCGGCAAATCCAAGCGAGTAATCGTCGGTGATATCAAGATTTATCAGGTTGCGATAGGTTTCCGGAAACGACAGCCTGAGAAAGTGCTGACGGCTGCAACTGACTTCCCTTTTCAGAACATCCGACAGGCTGTCAACCTCTTTTGCAAGCATTGAACGCATTTCATTGGATGCGTATGACGGATGAATTCCAATATAGGCATTATCGGCCAGAGACTTCAGCAGTTCTCTGAAGGTGTGGTTACCGGTCGGAGTATTTTTATCGTATTTTCCGTAATCGGCGAATAGTATGAAATAGCGCGGCTTCAATCCATGCAGGCGGTGCAATTTGGTAAGCAGATCGAATGTATCGAACGGGTCCTTTTCCATTCCGAGCAACACCCTGGTTCTTTTTTTTATTTCGCCGAAATCGCCGGCATACAGATTTTTCAGATAGCCGCCGATTGAGCGCATCAGCCCCTTGTGCTTATATGCCCATGCAGCATCAACATCAATGGTCGGCACAAAGTTGTAGCGCGGAAAATTGAATTGAAGCCTGGGGTTCTTCTTTTTAAGGACTTCGCCGATCTTCAATGCCCAGCGATTTACCAGTGCAACCTGCAAAAATCCCTGCTGAACGGCTATGCCGGCATCGGGCGAAAAACGGCCATGCTCATCTTTCAGATAGGGTTGATACTCTTCGTAGCGGCTAACCAGATAAAACGAAGCCGAGAACGGATCGAACGGAATGTCGGCCGATTTAGCATAAACCGGAAAAAACGCCCTTGATCCTTCGAAATCAATAAAGCGCATCTGGTGGGAGTTTACCGATTTCTCGGTCAGCAACCCGGCCGGAACAATATGTACCTCATCGGAACTTTCCGGGGCACCGTTGTTGTAATAGATTTTTGCTCCTTCAAATGCCTTGTATTGTTCAGCGTCGGTGGTAATGGCAAAAGTGAGCCCCAGCAGATCGCCCAGCATCAGGTTGAAGATATACTGAAGCCGCGGGCCGGAAACTGGTGTATATATCAGTAAATTTTCACGCATCGGTTTTACTCCATGATTACTCATATCGCAATGAATCGACAGGGTTCAGTCTGGCAGCTTTGCTGGCAGGCAGGTATCCCGATACGACAGCAACGGTAAAACACAAAACCACACCCAGCAATATCCAGGCCCAGGGGACTATAAAACCGGCGCCGATTATGGCCGATAATACATTCCCGATGCTTATCCCGAATACTATTCCGACTATGCCACCAATCTGCCCGATTACGATGGCTTCGGCCAGAAACTGATTACGGATGGCTGTGTTGGTAGCACCCATCGCCTTCCGGATACCAATTTCCTGAGTACGCTCAGTAACCGAAACCAGCATAATATTCATCAGCCCGATGGCTGCACCCAGAAGGGTAATAATTCCGATTATCGTTGCGGCCATGCGCAGGTATTTGAGATTCTCGAAGAGCATATCAGCCAGATTGTCGCTTTTTTCAATTTCAAAACTGTTATCCTGCCCCGGCATATTTTCCCGAATTACCCTGAATACACCGGTTGCCTCACCAATGGCGGCATCAAGCTGCATCTGATCGCTAACCATTACATTGATGGTATAGGTCATTCCGGGCCTCGAATAGTTTTGTCTTACATTTGAAACAGGTACAATACAAAAGTTATCAGGATTAAAGCCCATGCTGGATCCCTTCTCCTTCATAACCCCCACAACCTTGTACTTGCCCGGGCCTATGCTGATAACCTTATCAAGCGCATCCTGAGCCGATTTAAATAGCTTGCTTACAACGCCGGATCCCAGAACCACTACATGGGAACCGTAAATCGCCTCATTAATTGAAATGTTTCTACCTGTTTCGAGTTCATTCCCCGAAGTGGCTATATAGTTTTCGTCCGAGCCGATTACAGGAATATTCGGATTCGTCTTGAGTGATCCGTATTTTATTGTGGCTGTGTTTGTTGCGTAAGTATATACCGATGTGATTGCTGGAAAGTCATAATTCTCTTTAAACCTTTGAGCCTCCTGCCAGGTAATTGACCTGAAATTACGGGGAAGAGTGGATTTGTTACCCATGTGAATCCGCATATTGCGGTTTCGGATCGAAAAAGTACTGGCTCCCATCATCGTGAAGTTCTCATTCAGAAAATATTTGATGGAGTCGATTGAAGTAAGAATACCTACCAGCGCCATGATGCCGAATGCAATGATAAGAATGGTCAGGATACTCCTTAGCAGATGACTCCGGATGGAATCGAGAGAAACCCTGATATTTTCTTTCAGCAAACTGGACATGCCTGATAATTTTTACAAACTTACGGCTAAATAAGATTAGAAAATCAACGAAACCCGGTATATCCCGAAAAATTCCAGCGTTAAACGGGTTGGAATGACGACAAAATCTAAAAAAGCGTTTTGCAGATTTTATTGCTAAAGAGCGGAGGGTGGGTTAAGGTCTGTACAACCACTGAACCAACTTTTCAGACTCTTTATCTTTTAAAAAATCAGATTTTGCTGCCAAAAGCCAGATCGCCGGCATCACCCAGTCCCGGCACAATGTAAGCCTGCGCAGTAAGTTCATCATCAACCGCACCAACCCAAAGCGTAATATTTTCGGAAGGCAGATATCTCCTGATGTAATCAACGCCCTGGGTACTTGCTATCAGCGTAACGATATGGGTATGCGAAGGTTTTCCTTTTGCCAGCAGAGCTTTGTAGCTCAGCACAAGGGATGCTCCCGTTGCCAGCATGGGATCTGCCAGAATAAGCACCCGATCGGTAAGATCGGGGCCTGAAACATATTCAACCTGAATTTCGAACCGTCCGTCTTTACTATGTTTCCTGTAAGCCGAAACGAAAGAGTTTTCGGAGCGGTCGAAAACATTCAGCAAGCCTTTGTGCAGCGGCAAACCGGCTCTGAGAATGGTAGCCAGCACCGGAAACTTTTTCAGAACAGGCACTTCGGTACTACCCAGCGAAGTAACAACCTCGCGGTTTTCGTACTCCAGGTGCCTGCTGATTTCATAGGCAAAAATCATCCCCATCCGCTCCATATTGTAACGAAAGCGCAGGCTGTCGCGCTGTATCACATCATCTCTGATTTCGGATATATACTGATTAAAAATGGAACTCTGTGCACCCAGGTTTCGAATCATGACAGGTTTTTTGAAGGATTTATCTGCAAAGCAAACTTGAGGCGCAAATATATAAATTTATGATGCATTGACATAATTTAAATATCCTAAAGTTTGCCTTTAACAAATATATTTTTGAATAACGCAAAAAAGCCCCCGATGTTACCGGAGGCTTTTTTCCAGAACTTATCTTTTAATCAGACAATCTGCGATTTACGGGTTTTGGGAGCCTGCCTGTTGTCGTCGTGCCTGCGTTGTTTTTGTAAACCGATAAGCACATACGGGATAATGGTCAGTACAGTACCCAAAGACAGCAGCAGCCAGAACAGCCTCATCGTTCCCATAAATTGCAGTCTCCAGGCAAGCAGGATGAATACTATATTTGAGAACATCAGTATAAATGTGGCATGTATGTGGCTGAAGCCCAGCTTCAGCAGGAAATGGTGCATATGAGCCCTGTCAGGAGCAAAAGGAGTGCATTTTACATAAAGCCTTACAACGAACAGGCGAATGGTATCAAATAGAGGCACCATCAGAATGGCAAATGAATAGGCAGGTGCAGCTTCCATGTTTCTGAAAGGGCTGCCGGGAACATTCATTTCATTAAACCTGACTACCATTACCGCCAGTATAAACCCCAGAAGCATGGAGCCGGTATCGCCCATAAATATTTTATAATTGACATCCAGCAGGTTATACTTCATAAAAGCGAGCAATGCACCTATCAGGCTCAGCGCCATGATTACCATTCCAATCTCTCCGGCCCTTAAAAACCACTCCCCCAGAAATACCGACGATACAACAGCCAGCCCGGCTGCAAGCCCGTCAATACCATCGACCAGATTGAATGAATTGATTATCAGCAGAAAAATAAAGAGGGTAACCAAAACGCCGGCAACATACGGAAGCTGGTGAAATCCAAGAAAGCCATGCAGATTTGTTAGTCGCAGGTCGCCAAGCAGAATCACAGTAAGGCTGGCAATGGCCTGGCCATAAAGCTTTTTCAGCGGTGAAATCTCAAGAATATCATCCTTAACTCCCCAATAGAAGAGAATTGTGGCAGCAGCAATGCTTACCGAAAAAATAACCGTTTCGGTGGTATAGTTAAAAGCCAGTACCGCAATAGAGAATCCGGCAAAAATTGCAATACCTCCCAGTGTCGGCACCTGCCCTTTATGCGAAGTACGGTGATTTGGCTCATCTACCAGATTCTTTTTCCTGGCAATATTTATAATTACCGGAATAAAACGGTAGGCAATGACAAAAGACACCAGAAATGCTACCAACATCCTGGCACCCGGATAAGAGAGCCATTCAAAGTATTTAGGCATATATTCAGCTTACTTTCTTAATAATATTCCGGCTTTTTTCTATGATTATTTTCAATCCGCACTTTAAACAGCGCGCCTTTCAACAACCATTTACTCAA
>LUZO01000341.1 GCA_001603685.1 Bacteroidales bacterium Bact_23 | reverse complement strand
CACAAATACTATGAATACCTATAATAACAAATAGATTTGAAGCCCCCGGCCTATGGCCGTGGCATTTGAAGCGCCTGTCGGCGCTCCGCCGCGGCGGATGAAGATTTGAGGATTTGAAGTGCCTGTCGGCGCTCCGCCGCGGCGGATGAAGATTTGAGGATTTGAAGCGCCTGGCGGCGCATTTGATTCCCGCTTTGCAGCGGATTAGAATTTTTCTTGCCTCCTACTTCCTACTTCTTACCTCTTACCTCCGACCTCCGACTTCTGACTTCTGACTTCTGACCTCTGTCCGCCGCGGAGGATTAGAACTTCTCCTACTTCCTACTCCGCCGCGGCGGACTACCTCCTACCTCTTACCTCTTACCTCTTACTTCTTACCTCTTACCTCTTACCTCTTACCTCACCCATCTTCATTCTCTCGGCAATAATTCCGCTGATTTCTGAAATGGCAATCCGGTCCTGCTTCATGCTGTCGCGTTCGCGGATGGTAACGGTATTATCCTCAAGGGTTTGGTGGTCAACGGTAATGCAGTACGGCGTTCCGATGGCATCCTGGCGGCGGTAGCGTTTGCCGATGGAGTCCTTCTCCTCATACTGGCAGTTGTAATCATACTTCAGCGTATCCATGATCTGGCGTGCCTTTTCGGGGAGGCCATCCTTGGCAACCAGCGGCAGCACGGCAGCCTTGACAGGCGCGAGTGCCGGAGGCAGCTTCATGACCACGCGCTCAGAGCCGTCGTCGAGTTTCTCTTCGGTGTAGGCATTGCCTAGCAGAGCCAGGAAGGTGCGGTCGAGGCCGATGGAAGTTTCCACCACATAAGGAACATAGCTTTCGTTCAGTTCCGGATCGAAATAGGTAATCTTTTTGCCCGAATATTTCTGGTGGGCGGCAAGGTCGAAATCGGTGCGTGAGTGGATGCCTTCCAGCTCCTTGAATCCGAACGGGAAGCGGAACTCGATATCAGCGGCGGCATTGGCATAATGTGCCAGCTTTTCGTGGTTGTGGAAACGGTAGTTCTCTTCGCCCAGCCCCATTGCCAGATGCCATTTCAGGCGTTCCTGCTTCCAGAATTCATACCATTCAAGCTCGGTGCCGGGGCGTACGAAAAATTGCATTTCCATCTGCTCAAATTCACGCATACGGAAAATGAACTGGCGGGCCACAATCTCATTGCGGAATGCCTTTCCGATCTGCGCAATGCCAAACGGAATCTTCATCCTTCCGGTTTTCATCACATTCAGGAAGTTGACGAAAATGCCCTGTGCGGTTTCGGGCCTGAGGTAGATGGTGTTGGCGTCTTCGCTGATGGAGCCCATCTGGGTGGAAAACATCAGGTTGAACTGGCGCACTTCGGTCCAGTTGCGCGAACCGGAGATGGGGCAGACGATTTCGCAATCCTCAATCAATTTTTTAATATCGGCCAGGTCGTTGTTTTCCAAGCCTTTATACAGCCTGTGCTTAATCTCATCCACCTTTGCCTGATTGTCGAGAACCCGCTGGTTGGTGGCACGGAACTGTGCTTCGTCAAAGGCATTGCCGAAGCGTTTGGCCGCTTTTTCAACCTCCTTGTTGATCTTCTCTTCCAGTTTTGCCAGGTGGTCTTCCACCAGCACATCGGCACGATAACGCTTTTTCGAATCCTTGTTGTCAATCATCGGATCGTTGAATGCATCCACATGGCCCGAAGCCTTCCAGATGGTCGGATGCATGAATATTGCCGAGTCGATGCCCACAATATTCTCGTGGTAGCGCACCATGGCTCTCCACCAGTAATCCTTGATGTTGTTTTTAAGTTCCACGCCGTTCTGACCGTAGTCGTACACTGCGCTGAGTCCGTCGTAAATCTCACTCGACTGGAATATAAACCCATACTCCTTGGCATGGGCGATTATTTTTTTGAAAATTTCGTCGTTGCTGGCCATGTGGCAAAATTAATAATTGATATTCAGATTGTTTAATATATTTCAGAAAAAGCCCGGAACTACCATTTCAGCGTACCGAGTTTCTCCTTAACGATTTCAAGGGTTGGCGCATTCTCGAAGTAGAGGTCAGGTTCGAGGTACCAGAGGCTGTGGTTCCGTTTGAAGAGTTCTTCTCCCGCGCCGGTGATGTTGAGCATGACCATCGCATCCGGATCGAGCCGGCCGGCCTTCAGTTCATCCATCATGGAAGCAAGCGCAATGGCCGCCGCCGAATAGATGTCAATCCCCTCGGTTTCAAAAAACAGCTCTTTAGCATTTCTCGCTTCCAGGTTGGTTGCTTTCAGCACATTTCCGCCGGTATCCTTCAGTGCATCGTACAGCCCTCCGGCAATCGGATAGGGAGGGCGGCGGTTCGACAATACCTTGGCATTGATTTCGGTAACATGCTCTCTGGCAAGGTCTTCGTCATAGGGAAGCATGGCCCGTGAACCGGCTTTCCAGGCATCATAAATGGGCAGGAAAGGTGCGTTCTGCGAAACCATCAGCTTCATTTTGTTGTAGCCATAGCGGCCGTCATCAATCAGGCGAAGGTTGGCTTCCCATGCGGCAATGGCTCCGGTGCCGCTGCCTACCGCCTGAAAATAGTAATCCGGGATACGGCCTATGGTGGTAACCGCCGAAAGTACGGTAGTTCCCATCCCGTCGCGGCGGGCCACATTTTTGGCGCCGCCCTCGGCAAGATAGCCATCGCACTGAACTACAAGATTTGAGAGGTGGATGGAATCAAAGTAATCGCTTCCGTTGGGGGTTACCGCCAGCTTTACGCAGGGGTTCAGCGGCTCGCCGAACCAGAGGGCGTCAATATAATCGTGAGGTACGCACAGCAGCAGCGGTATGTTGTTTTCGGAGCAGACCTTTGCAAAGGCGCGGGCAGTATTGCCTGCTGAGGCAACCACCAGTACCTGTTTCTGTTCGGGATTCAACCTTCCGCAAACCGAATAGGCTTCGGTTTCCTTGAAGGAACAGGTGGTCATATTTGCTCCGATTTCGGGCCGGTAACCGCTGAAGGTAATCCACAGATTGCTCATATTCAGCGCTTTTGCCAGTCCTTCGCTTTTATAGGTAACCGGCGCCGATGAACCGGAAAGGGTTCGCATAACCGGAAGCCAGTCGGCAAAAGTGTATAATCCGGAATTGTTGCCCCTTAAATCAAGCCGCCTCTTTTCGTAAATTGCACGGATAAGCGTAGGCTGCTCTTCGCCCGGAGCATCGAGCATCCAGCCGTTATCGTCGAATATTTTACCGGTGGAAAAGGATTGAAGCCTGTATTTTGTTGGGGTAAAATCTGAAATCATAGCTATGGTTTAATTGAGGCGCAAAAGTAACAAAAGAGCGGATAAGGGCAAAGGAGAATAATAGATTGAGGCGTTAATGACTGATTTTGTGGTTGGAGGCCGGGGGCTAGAGTCCGCCGCGGCGGAAGAGGCCGGAAGTCAGAGGTCGGATTCCTCCGATGCCTGAGGCCTTCGCGGTGGTTGAGCGCAGTCGAAACCAAGGCGAACCCGGGTCTAAGGCAAGGCGGTGGCAAAAAAAAAGAAATTGCCACAGAAACTCGAAAACAAAGAATCCCACTAAAGAGAAGGAAGCTTTTGTGCTCTTTCGTGCTTTCGTGCCTTAGTGGCAAAAAAAATCGCTTAACCTGCACACGATAATGCCGCTCCTACGGAGCTTGATATTCTTTCGTGACATTCGTTTCTACTATAATGTCGCTCCTACGGAGCTTGATTTTCTGACGGGACTTTTTTAAATCGAAAATCAGAAATGGAATCCGCCGCGGCAGACGGAAATAAAAAGTCCCGGAGGGACGACCTTATGGTCTGCAAATCAAATAGTTGCTTCTACGGGGCTTTTCATATCCCAGTAAAGCGACCTTTTACTGCCACAGAAACACGAAAACACGGAATCCCACTAAAGAGAAGGAAGCTTTTGTGCTCTTTCGTGTTTTCGTGCCTTAGTGGCAAAAAGGAGACCTGCCACAAAAGCGCGGATCATTGATCCTGCGAATGCGGGAAACTCAGAATTCCACAAAGAGATTATTGTCTTTTACCTTTTAGAGGTTCGGGATAGGTATATTTTTTATTAAAGCGGTATAATATTGTATATCAGGTATGTACCGGATTCATTTACTTGTAATTGTTCGAAAT
>LUZO01000340.1 GCA_001603685.1 Bacteroidales bacterium Bact_23 | reverse complement strand
CTGCTGAAAACCTGGAGTTATTAATTCCTGTTTTTGCATATGTTTTTACTTGAATGTGAGCAAGGTGATATTTCAAATTTACGAAAATTTTCACATAAAAGCATTTTGCTCAACTTGTATTTAATGTCGCGTTAAATATATTTGACTAAAATTTTCCTTTCTGCCTTACACCTCCACAATCCCATTTCTGATGGCAAACATTACCAGTCCGGCGGTGTTTTTGCTGTTTGTTTTCAGCAGCAGGTTTTCGCGGTGTTTATCAACCGTCCGTTTGCTGATTTTCAGCATATCGGCAATCTCCTGGTTTGAGAAGCCCTGGCAGATGCGGTAAAGCACTTCGGTTTCCCGTTCCGACAGCTCGTTGTGTTGTGGTTGTTTCTCCTTTTTGTTGATATTTTTCAGGATATTATCCAGGATTTCGGGTGAGAAGTGGGTGTAGCCGGTCATTACGGCTTTCATGCAGTTTTCAACCTCGCCAAGGCCGGAGTTTTTCAGGATAAACCCCTTTACGCCGGCGTTTATCATCCGGGTGGTATAATCCTCGTCGGAGTACATGGAGAGGGCGACAATCCTGAGGCCGGGATGTTTTTCAAGGGCTTTCCGGGTGGTTTCTATGCCGTTGATTCCGGGCATATCAATATCCATAAAGACCAGATCGGGGAGATGGTCGTTCAGGCCGGCAAGAAATTCGTGGCCATCGGAAGCCTGATAGATTTTGCTGATGTAGGGGAGGGTGCCCAGCAGCAGCCCAAGCCCTTCCCTGAAAAGCTTGTGGTCGTCAACAAGATACACCGAAAACGGATTCAGATCGCTCATAGCCGGCCCTCTCAGATTTTCACATTCACCCTTACCCCTTCGCTGGGAACGGTATAAATATCAATGGTTCCATCCAGCGATTTTATTCTGGAGCGGATATTGGTAAATCCCATTCCCTTATCGCTCAGTTCCAGTATTTTGCTATCGAATCCCACGCCATCGTCAAGGTAATCCAGGCTGATGTTCTCCCCGTCGCACATCAGGCTGATGTAGATGTTCCGCGCCTGTGCATGGCGCAGCGAGTTGCTGATCAGTTCGCAGATAACCCGGTAAAGCACCACTTCAGTATTGTACGGAAATCGTTTATCTTCAAGGTTTGAGTCGAAGCCGATGTTGAGATTTCCGAGGGGCGGAAGGTTGGCGATAAACGATTTCACCGCCTTTTTCAGCCCGAAGTTGTTCAGCACATGGGGGCTCAGTTTGTTCGAGATTTCTTTCAGCGAAATAATGGATTCGTCAATCAGTTTTTCGGCATTTGCGATGACATCGTTTCCGGCAGTGCCGCTGTTTTTGCCGTTGGCGGCTGAAATTGCCATTTTAACGGCGGAAAGCAGCGGCCCCAGTCCGTCGTGCAACTCTTTCGAAAAGTTGAGCCTCTCCTGCTCCTCCGTCCTAACGATGGCCGAAAGCACCCTCGATTCGTTTGCTTTGCGCAGGTCGTCCATTCTTTTCTGGATATTGAAAATCCGTTTGATGAAAATCAGGCTACCGAGCATCAGCAGGGAGATCAGAATTCCGGTCCAGGTACTTAGCATGCTGTTGAACAGCGGATTCCCGGGATCCGAAAGCTGAAAAAACTCAAATATCCGGCGGATGGCCATCAGCAGGAAACCGATGGAAATAAGCCACCAGGCAATGTTGGTTTTTGTCCGTTTGGTAAGCGACAGGGCAATGATGGCGGCAGAAAACTGAAGAATAAAGGAAAGAATAAGGGCAATTTTCAGTGTCATACAGATCCGTTTTTATACAAAATTAGAAAATCCGGTGCATGATTCCAACCCTTATCTTTCCTTTATCGCACAAAGTTAAATCCTGATCTTAACCCTGCTGGGGCATCGCTCTGGGAGCGATCATGTTTTTGGGATCGAGCGCATCGTCGAGCTGCTCTTTGGTAAGCAGGTTGTGCTCAAGTACCAGGTCGTAGATGCTGCGGTTGGTCTCCAGCGCCTTCTTGGCAAGCATATTCGAATTTTCATAACCGATCAGCGGGTTCAGCGCGGTAATCAGTCCGATGCTGTTGTACACCATTTCACGGCAGTGCTCTTCGTTGGCGGTTATTCCCTTGATACAGCGGTGGTTCAGGGTGTTCATGCCGTTTTTCAGCATCTCAATCGACTCGAACAGGCTGTAAACGATGATGGGCTCCATTACATTCAGCTCAAGCTGTCCGGCTTCGGCGGCCATGGTAACGGTAAGGTCGTTGCCGATAACCTTGAAGGCGATCTGGTTCACCACTTCCGGAATTACCGGATTTACCTTGCCGGGCATAATGGTGCTTCCGGGCTGCATTGGAGGCAGGTTTATTTCGTTCAGTCCGGCGCGGGGGCCCGATGAAAGCAGCCTCAGGTCGTTCGAAATCTTCGACAGTTTCACGGCAAGGCGCTTTACGGCTGAGGAGTACATCACAAATGCTCCGGTATCCTGGGTGGCTTCCACCAGGTTGCTGGCCAGCACAATCGGCATTCCGGTAATCTCACGCAAATGCTTGATTACGATGCCGCTGTAACGCGGATCGGAGTTGATTCCGGTTCCGATGGCGGTTCCGCCCATATTCACTTCCAGGAAGAGTTTTGCATTCTGATTCAGGCGGTCGATCTCCTCTTCGAGGGTGGTAGCCCAGGCGTCAAAACTCTGGCCGAGGGTCATCGGAACGGCATCCTGAAGCTGGGTGCGGCCCATTTTTATCACATTGGCAAACTCAGCGGCTTTTGCTTTGAATGAAGCAATCAGCTCGGATAGCACCTGAACCAGTCGCTCGTTGCTGCGGATCAGCGCAATCTTGATTCCGGTGGGATAGGCATCGTTGGTTGATTGTGAAAGGTTTACATGGTTGTTGGGATGGCAGTGCTCATACTGGCCTTTCTCGTATCCCAGAATTTCGAGGGCGCGGTTGGCAATCACCTCATTGGCATTCATATTGGTGGATGTTCCTGCGCCTCCCTGAATCATATCCACCACAAAGTGGAAGCTGTATTTTCCGTTGATGATTTCGTTGCAGGCGCGGATAATGGCATCCGACAGCGATTTGCTGAGCAGCCCGAGGTCGTGGTTTGCCTTGGCGGCAGCCAGCTTCACCATGGCCAGCGATTCGGCGAAAACCGGGAAGAAGTTGAGCTGAACGCCTGAAATGTTGAAGTTCTCCAGGGCGCGCAGGGTCTGGATACCGTAGTAGTATTCGTAAGGTACCTCGCGGTAGCCGAGCAGGTCGTGTTCGGTGCGGGTTCGGCCCGATTCGTACTGCGCTGCCGAGCTGATCATGCGGGCGTTGGTGTGGCGCATGCGGCGCGAAATTACCCTGGTGATGTTCGAAAATACCTTCAAGGCGATGGAACCGTGCTCTTCGAAGAATTTCTTTCTGAGCAGGAAAGCGGTGGTGTCCTGCTTGGTGCGGGCTGTGGTACTGTGCGACGACTCGTCGGTAAGGGCGCCCTCGCCAAGGAAGTCGAGGCGGCTGAAGTAGCTCAGTTTAATCTCGGCGCCCAGCGGCGATCTCTTAATCAGCTCAACTTCGCCGTCGTAAATCATGTAGATGGCTTCGCGGGTGTCGCTTTCGCGGAAGAGGGACTCTCCGGCTTTAAACTTCTGGGTTTCAATGGCTGCAACCACTGCGTTGATCTCGTCATCGTTCAAACCTTTGAACAGCTCAATCTCGGTGATGAACTTTTTAATTTCGTTTGTACTCATAATTTATTTGTTTTTAGTTAATTTCAATTTAAAAGGTTGATTGTTAATTTGTTGAATC
>LUZO01000339.1 GCA_001603685.1 Bacteroidales bacterium Bact_23 | reverse complement strand
GGCTTAAAAAGGAGCCGTTGCAAAAAAAAAATCATTTCTCCTATAAAAAATTTGGATTATAGTGATTTCCGCGAGGCTCACTTTGTGTGTAAGGGGTATTATTTGAAGATTTGAAGCACCTGGCGGTGCATTTGAGGATTTGAAGCCCCGGCCAGAGGCCGTGGCATTTGCAGCCTCCGCCTTTGGCGACGGCATTTGCAGCACCTGGCGGCGCATTTATTTCTACCAGAGGCAGAAAATTATGTTACCCATCGACCTCTCTTTGAGGAGAGGGCTGGGTGAAGTGATTTGCACGGTGGATTACCTGGCTCTGCCCAGCCACCGGTCTTTGTTTGGGGGAGTTCAAGGATTTTTATACATCGATGTCAGGCAGAGGAGAAGCCTTTCTGTCAAGAATAAAAACAAAAAAACCTGGCAAGCCCTCAGTTGAGATGCCTGCCAGGTTTGTATCAATCAGCATTAAATACTACCTGATCAACAGTTTGAAA
Source organism: Bacteroidales bacterium Bact_23 (assembly GCA_001603685.1). Classification (GTDB taxonomy): domain Bacteria; phylum Bacteroidota; class Bacteroidia; order Bacteroidales; family Lentimicrobiaceae; genus Lentimicrobium. The sequence goes on along the minus strand of LUZO01000339.1, from coordinate 13,412 downwards.
CTTTGCTGGTGTGTATCGCTGACTATTCTTGCCACATAAATTCCTGCCGGCAGGTTCAGGCCAAAGCGGTAATGATCGCTGCCCTGCAGCCTTCGGTTGAAGACCTGCTGTCCCTGAATGTTGTAAAGGGTAAAATCAAAGGCATTGGTTGAAACCGCCTGCACCGTAATTTCACCACCATACGCATAAACCGTCAGGCCGGTATTGGCGGGGCTTTCAACCCCGATGGCCTTCAGGTAAATAACCAAAACCTGATCCAGGCCGCCGTCCGGGTTTCGGGTATCGGTTGCCAGCCATACGCCATTGTCAGCGGTATAGCTGGTCTTAAGGCTGCCATCTTCAAGACCGAGCACATCAATCCGGGTAACGCCGGCATCGTTGAGGTTGGGAACGATACCTCCCCAGTTGCCGTTTTGGGCAGCCACTTCGTTTACATAAAACGGAGCATACGAAGTAACCGATTCAAACCCTGCCCCGCTGTTTTCGATGTGGGTGATATAAAGCGGGCGGCCGGCGGCACCGGTGTTGTCATACAGCGCTACAAAATCCCTGGGATCATCCGCGCTTATTCCCATGATTGCCGTGCCATGCGTTGCCGAAGCCTCCGTACCAAACTGCAGAACGGTAGCAAAATCGGCGGAAGTAAGGCGGTGTGCAACCACCGCTCCTCCGGCACCGTCGTTCAGCATGATGCGTATGTAAATCTCGTTTCCGGGAGTAAAGCGTGCGTTTCCGGTGGGCTCGCCGATAAACCAACCGCTAAAACTACCATCGGCATCTACCGTAAACTCGCCGTATTCATCCGGATTGGTCATTGAGGTGGAGGTTGTCCGCCTGAAATCTGAGCTACCCTCCACAAACACGCAGTTACCGGCGCCATCGGCGGTGGGTGAATCGCCGTCAATCACCACCTTGTTGTAATATCTGTAGGTTGCGCCCGGAGTCAGGTTCTGAAGGGTTGCCCTGAAGGCGTACGGCACCCGGCTGTTGTTCGAACCGTTGATTCCCTGAACAAACTGCGGCAGGGTCAGCGCCGTTATGCCGGGCTGGCCGCCTGCGGTAACATTTCCGTTGCAGGTAACTACCTTATTGGAAGCTCCGCCGCCACTGTTTACAATGGCCTGGCCGTTGTAGTCACCCGCGGCAAGGCCGGCTTTCAGCCTCACCGAAACAGTAACCGGTTGCCCGCTGATCTCTCCATCCGAGAAAGGATACTGAAGTTCAGTCACGAAGGTGGAACCATCCGAAGAGATTTCATAATCGGCCGGAGCGGTAACCGTTATGTTTCCGCTTCCTTCCAGATTGCTTCCCGACAGCTGGTAGGTTTTGATTTCCGATGGGCCGTTGCCTTCCACATAAGTAAATCCGCTGAGCGACGAGGGGCTTACGGAAAGCAAGGGATCTTCGCCGGGCAGCAGGTCGATAACCAGAATGGTTTCATCACCGCCAAACGGGTTGCGGGTGTCATACACGCCCCACACGCCATCGTCGGAGGTGTGAACGGCAACCAGACTACCGTCGCTGTTGCTGCGCTCTTCGATGCGGCGGATGCCGTCGGGCAGGATGTTGGGAACAATGCCTCCCCAGTAGCCGTCGTTAGCCTGAACCTGAGTTGTATAGAAGGTGGCATAAGTGCCGGCTGCCGAAAAATCAATGCCGGTGGTTTCCACGCTGGTTCCGTAAACCGGACGGCCATTGCCTTCAACATTATCATACAGATAAACCATATTTCCGGGGGCTGCTTCCGACATACCCTTTATGGCTGTGCCCTGCCCGGCCTGATTCTGAGTGCCGAAATTGATGACGGTGGCTTTGGCCACAGTGGTAAGGCGGTTGGCTACCGCAGCGCCGCCATTGCCGTTGTTGAGCATTATCCGCATAAACACCTCATTGCCGGGGGTAAAGCGGGCATTTCCGGTTGGCTCAACCATAAACCAGCCGCTGTATTTTCCGGTTCCATCGGCGGTAAACTCGGCATACTCACCGGCATTACCCATTGAAGTGCTGCTTGTACGGGCAAATGTACCATCCTGCTTTGCAAAAATGGTATTTCCGGCGCCGTCGGCCGTGGGGTTATCGGTTTCAATCACTACCTTATTATAATAACGGTAGGTGGCTCCCGGCAGCAGATTGGTGATTTCGGCCCTGAAGGCAAACGGAACCCTCTTGGAATTGCTGCCGTTAACTCCCTGAATCCACATGGGAACCACTTCAGCCGTAAGTACGGGTACCGGATAGGTAACGCTGCCTGAGCAGGTTACAATGGCATTGGCGGCATTTCCGCCGGAGTGGGTAATTTGTCTGCCATTATAGGTACCGGCCTCAAGCCCCGCTTTAAGCCTTACCGAAATGGTTACCGGCTGACCTGTAATCACACCTCCCGAGAACGGAAGGCTCAGCGCTGCCGAATAGGAGGTTCCGTTAAGCGAAATTTCATACTCATCGGGAGCAGTTACGGCAACATTTCCGCTTCCTTCAAGGTTTTCGGCGCTGATTGCATAGGTCTGTGCATCCGATGGGCCGCCGCCAACCACATAGGTAAATCCGCTCAGCGATGATGGAGTTACGGTAATGACGGGGGTATTGGCTGCAATCAGGTCGAGTACCAGAACATCATCAAGGCCGCCATCCGGATTAACGGTATTGGTAACACCCCACACGCCGTTGGGTGAGGTATCGGTTTTTACAATTGCTCCGGTTGCCAGCGAGCGTTCTTCAACCCTTCTTACCCCATTCGGAAGAATGTTGGGAACAATGCCTCCCCATGCACCGTTTACATCAAACACATCAGCAGTGTAGAAGCCGGCGTAAGTTCCGGCCGCGGCATAGTCAACTCCGGTAGTTTCAATGCTGGTTCCGAACAGCGGACGACCGGTACCGCTTTCATTATCATAAATAAATGCAAAGTTTTTTGGCGTTGCCGACGATTCCGCACGGATGGCCGTTCCTCCGGTGGCCGTACTTTCGGTTGAGAAGGCTATAACGGTTGCGAAGTTTGCGGTGGTAAGCCTGTTGGCAACAACAGTTCCTCCGTTACCGTCGTTGATCATAATGCGCATATACACCTCATTGCCGGGAGCAAACCTGGCATTGCCGGTACCCTCCAGTATAAACCATCCGCTGTATTCACCGCCATCGTTGGTGGTAAACATGCCTCTGGCATTTGACGCGCCAAAACCGGGGCTGGTGGTTCGGGTAAACTCACCGGTTGAAGGATCCACCAGAATGGGATTTCCGGCGCCGTTGATAGTCGGGCCATCGGCTGAGGTGACTGCCTGGTTGTAGTAGAAGTAAGTGGTATTTGGCAGCAGATTGCCAAGGGTGGCATAAAATGCAAACGGCAGCCTGGTATTTGAAGGCGTGTTGCCATTGATAAACCTGGGCATGATCTCCGAAATTACCGAAGGAGCGGCTGTTATGCTGATGGCCGTGCTGGTAGCTCCGGTCAGGCCGGCTGAAGCAGCATTCAGGGTATAGGAACCGGAAGCGCTGAAGGTGATGTCGTTGAATGTGGCAACGCCGGCAACGGCATTCCGGGTAACGGTACCGCCCACCGATCCGGGGCCTGTGGCAACCGAAAGGGTAATGCTTCCCGTGAAGCCGGGATCAGCGGTATTGTCGCCTCTTCTGGCTTCAACGGCAAAGGGAGCAACGGGCGTTCCCTGTGTTCCGGAGGCCGGAAAGTTGACAAATGCCAGGTGTGTAGCCGGTGAGGACACCACATAACTCTGTTGGGGTGATGTGGAGGTGGCTCCCCCATCGTCGTTGGCCTGGATGCGGTAGTAAACCGTTGTGCCGTCGGCCTGAGCGGGAATATTGCTCACCGTGGTATAGGTATCACCCGATCCCGGTGCCATGGTGATGGTATTCGGGTAGTTTCCGGTTTCGGTTCCCCAGTTGAGTGCCACATAGGTGACATTGCCGTCGGGGTCGGTAACATCGGCCGAAACGGAAACCGTAGTGGCGGGCGTAATGCCCGAAGCGGGATTCTGTACAATGTTGGATATCACCGGAGGAGTATTTCCGCCACCTGCATAGTCGGTCAGGGTAATATCATCGATGTTCAGCCTTCGGTTGGCGCTCCCCGAAGGGGTTCCCCGCAGAATTCTGATTCGCACATCCCCGGTTACATTTACCACTACAGAGAAAGTTTGTACATCATCAGATGCAGGTGCTGTGAAAACATCACCAACCTGAATCCAGTCGGCGCCGTCGTTAATGCTGTATTCAACCTTCCAGTCAACCTGGACATCCGTTCCGTATCGCCTGTACTGGAATGAAAGGGTTCCCAGACCGCCGGTTTTATTTTCAAGCATGGTCATAACTGAGCCAGCATAACCACGAAGTCGTGCTGAACGCACTCCGTTCTTAAAGTCGCTGGCTTCGGTACCAATCAGCGCCTCCGTCATATTCCAGTCGAGCCCACTCAGATTTACCGTGCCGCTGGCATAGGCGGTTTTCACTTCACCTTCACCCTCGAAATCAACCACATACTGGGCGTGAGCCAGCGTGGTTAGCAGTATCAGGATGGTTGAAGCGGTCAGTGTTTTTAGCAATATTCGCATCGTTTTTTTCATGGAAACAAGGTTTAATTATTCATAAAAACAGGTTGTATCTTAGCCTTTATTGTCAGATATAAAAACTGTCCGGCTGGTTTTCAACAAACCGGCCGGCCAGTTCCCGTACTTTGCAAGGATTCTGAAATCAGAATTATTTCAGCATTACTTTACCGGTAATTTGTCCGCGATCGCTTACGATTCTTACAATGTAAATGCCTGCAGGCAGTTCTGTGGTAACATTGAAATCACTTCCGCTGAATGATTTCCTTATAGCAACCTTACCCTGAAGGCTGATGATTTCCATCACGCCGGTTACCGGCTGCCTGAGCGAAACACTGATGAGGTTTCCGTACGAGAAGATCTTTCCGAACGCTTCTGCCGGCTTGTTGTCGATTCCAAGCGTGGTGTTGATTACCAGCACATTGTCAATTCCACCGGTTGGATTAACGGTGTTTACCCCGTGCCAGTCGCCATTTTCGGAGGTATAGGATGCGATGACATTGCCGGTGGCAATGCTGCGCTCTTCGATAAGCCTTACCCCTGCAGCATTGTTATTGGGAATGATACCGCCCCATGCGCCATCGGTGCCTGCCACATCTTCGGCATAGAAAGCGGCGTAGGTGCCGGCGATGAAGTTGATGCCACTGGTTTCAACATGGGTTCCGTAGAGCGGCCTGCCGTTTCCGCCGGCATTGTCGTAAATAAACACAAAGTTCTTCGGGCTGGAGGTGCTGATGCCGCGAACCGCCGTTCCGGTTGAGTCGGCCGCATGGGTATAGAACCCCAGGATTTTAACTCCCTCGCTGATGGTCAGGCGGGTAGCCTCGGTGGTACCGCCGGCACCGTCGTTCAGCATAATGCGCATAAAAATCTCGTTCCCGGGTTTAAACCTGGCATTTCCTGTCGGTTCGGTAATAAACCAACCGCTGTAACTGCCGTTTGCATCGGTGGTGAATTCGCCGTACTGACCGGGTGTTGTCAGCGAGGTACTTGTGGTGCGGGTAAATTCTTCGGTTGCGGAATTCACGAAAATGCAGTTGCCGGCTCCGTTGTAGGTCTCCCCGTCGGTACCGCTGATTATCTTGTTATAATAGCGGTAGGTGGATGAAGGCAGAAGGTTTGACAGGGTAGCCCGGAAGGCAAACGGCAGTCTGTTCTGGTTTGACGGGGTAGCACCTTCGATAAACCTCGGAAGGATATAGCCGGAGATAACGGGCGGGTTGGCCGTAGAAACCGATCCGCTGAGCGATACCTGCAATGGCTGGGCTCCGCCGCCGGTTACGGCAAGTACTTCGGCATAGCTGCCTGCCGGCAGTCCGGCTTTCAGCCTGATGGTTACGGGTACTTCGCCGTTGCCGGGGAATACGCCGTTTTCGTAAGCAAAGCTAGCCGGTTCGCCGGTGAAGTCGCCTCCGCCAATGGAATATTCATAACTCGCCTGAGGGGTGATGGTTACCATGCCCGAAGCGGGAGTCAGGTTGAAAGCGGTCAGGATGGTTGTCAGTGGATCCGAAGGGCCTTCGCCTTCTACATAGGTAAATCCGGAAAGGTTCGAAGGAGTGGCTGCAATCAGAGGCGCACTGCCTGATCCCAGAAAGGTAACATCGTCGTAACGCAGGGTACCGCCCGATCCGTAAGTGCCTGTTGGCGACGCTGGAGCATAGGCCGACCCATCCAGAAACTCAGATACTATCCGGATTCCAAATGCAGCATTGTTGGCAGCTTCGGGGATGCCTGAAAAATCAACGCCTCTGGTAAACCAGGTATCGCCGGCATCGGCGATAAAACGGCCGTTGTCGAATCCCTTGCCAACGCCCTCCACCTCGTTGGTGGCATTGCTGTCATCAGCTTCAAAGTCTTCCCATTCCACGCCATCAAGGGTATATTTCACCCTGAGACGGTTTGCCGAGGTGTTGCTGTGCCGGCCGTGCCAGGTAACGCTGATGTTGCTGTAACCGCTGGTGGAAACAAGGAACTCAACTCCGGCAGTGCCGGAACCGGTACCCTGATCGGGATATTTGGTGGAGTTCCAGCCACGGCCTCCGGAGAAGCCTTTTGCAAAGGTGGCTTCCGTGCCGCCAATCAGATTGGCAGTGCCGCTGCCCGTTTCAGGAGTGGTTACATCTCCTTCGAATGTCCAGAGGGTAATGGTAACCTGTGCAAATGCCCTGCCGGAGATGAAGCCAATACCGGCAATCAAAGCAAATGCGAGTACGAATGTTTTAATGTAATTTTTCATCATAAAATCGGTGTTTGTTATTATTAATTTCAGGGTGTAACGGTGGGATTTCTGAAAAATGAAGATTGATTACTACAAATTTAAGTGATTTTTAAAACTTTTCCCCATTATTCATATAGAAGTTTTAAATATTTTTCAACCCATCATCTCATAAAATATGCCTTTGCAAAACAAACCGGCCAATAAATCAACTGTTTAAAGCAGGTTTCTTTTGCTGATATCTAAAACTCCGAACCGTTGAATAAGCGAATAGTTGAATCGGCAAATTCCCTACCTTTGTGAAATGATTGAAGAACAGGTCAGCATTCATGATAATTACTCGGTTGAAATCAAGCTTGGTTTCAACGCCCAAAGCAAGCCGGAAATCAACAACTTTTCGGTGAACACCTGGATGTTTATTCCCAACAGCCTGGATATCAACCGTGCTACCTATCAGAAAACCGATTTCTACCGCGACCTGAAGTCCAACATCCGGCTGATTACCCCTTCGTATCTGCTGCGCGACATCGCCGTTAAGGAAAAACCGCCATTTATTCTGCTCGAACGGATATTGCAGGAGCTGGCTTCCGAGCCATCCAGAAAGCGCATTGCCGATTACGAATACCATATCCGCATGTTTGTTTCAATCGTAAGAAGTGCCCTGCGCGAAGAGATTCTCCATACCATCCGTAACGGAGAATCGGACGACCTTGATTATCTGATTGATAACATTGTTGAAAATGTAAAAACCATCGCAAAGGATTTCAGAGACCTGAAAAAAATCATCAATGTTCCGTCAATCAGCAAGGAGCTGATGAATTACTACCATTTCGGCGATGAATACCTGAGCAACCTCTTCGAACAGCAGATATTCAAACTGGTTGACGGGCTGAAAAAAACCGGCAAGCTTACGCCTGAAATCAGCGGAAGGCTGATGTCGCTCATCAATGCTGAGATCAACTACAAACGCGAAAAGGGTTACCTGGTTGTTGAAAAGGAGAGCCCGAACAGGAACCGCGACCTGGTGTTCAGGCTCAGCCTGCTGAAGAAATATGCCGAGAATGAGCTGTTTCTCAATACCAACCAGCGCAGAGACGGGGTTTGGGTTGAACAGATTTATTTCAGCATCGCCGCCGGCCTCTCCATGATTTTTGCCACCGCCATGGCTTTCTCGTTTCAGCAGAAGTACGGCAACTTTACCATGCCTTTCTTCGTTGCGCTGGTGGTCAGCTATATGCTGAAAGACCGGATAAAGGATCTGACCCGCTACTATTTCGCACACCGCCTGGGCCGCCATTTTTTCGACCACCGCACCGATATCAGCCTGAGTGAGCACGAAATCGGATGGAGCAAGGAGAGTATGGTCTTTGTGCCGGAATCCAAGGTGCCCGAAGAGGTACTGAAAATCCGCGACCGTTCCGCCATTCTCGAAGCCGACAACCGAAACAACCGCGAAAAAATCATCCTCTACCGCAAACTGATCCGGCTTAACCGCGAAAGCCTGGACCAGTGCAGCATATATCCCACAAACGGAATGAACGACATCATCCGTTTCAATGTTTCCTATTTCATGCAGAAAATGGACAATCCCAATGTTCCGCTCTTTTCGCCCGGCGAAACCGAAGAGATTGAGATTGTTAACGGCATAAAAATCTATTATGTGAACCTGATTATGCAGCTCAATTACGAAGAGCAGCAGGAATACAGGAGATACCGCATTGTGATGAGCCGTAAGGGGATCCTTGAGGTTGAAAAGTTTTAAAGTAACTCCCGCCGATATGCGACATCACCAACTGATCATTGCCACTTTTCTTACAGTTTTTTCATTTTCAGCCGGCTGCCAGAATATCCGTAAAGGAAGTCATACCTCCGGCAATACCGTAACCGCCAGGGCAATCACCCGCCTGCCCGTTCAACTGGTTGAAAGTTCGGGCATTGCCGTCAGCGGAAGCAACCGCATCTGGTCGCATGAGGATTCGGGCAATAAAAACGAGCTTTACTGCTTCGACACCACCGGCGCGCTGCTCCGCACCCTGCTGATTTCCAATGCGGTAAATATTGATTGGGAGGACATCGCCGCCGGGGATGACAACTCCCTCTACATCGGCGATTTCGGCAACAACAACAATTCAAGAAAAGACCTGACCATTTATATCATTCCCGATCCTGAAACCATTACCGGCGATGTTGCGGAAGCCGGAACAATCCACTTTACGCTTTCGGACCAGACCGCATTTCCGCCTCCTGCTACCAGCCGCAATTACGATATCGAAGCAATGGCGTGGCATGCCGATTCGCTGTACCTCTTTACCAAAGACCGCAGTAAGCCGTTTACCGGCATCACAAAAATGTATGCACTGCCTGCAAGCCCCGGAACCTATACCGCCCGGCTTGCCGGTTCGCAATTCATCGGGAATACCGTCGAATCGGGAAGAATTACCGCCGCCGACATCAACCAAAACACCGGTGAACTGGTGCTGCTTACCAATCAGAAAATCGTATCCTTTAGGGATTATCCTGAAAACGGCTTTTTTGAAGGCACCAAAACCGAATATTTCTTTGCCACACCTCCCGGACAGAACGAAGCCCTTGCATTTACCGGCAACCGGAAGCTTTATATGACCGAAGAGGGAAAAGGCGATACCCCCGGATTTTTGTACGAGATTATTTTACCGGCTCCGCTTTCGGTTGGCAAACTGCCCGAAACCCGTCAGGGCCTCTCCGTTTATCCCAACCCCGCAAGAGATCTGATCAGGTTGTCGGAAATGCCGCTGGAGCCCGTACACATTTACAATCTGGAAGGGAAAGAGGTGTTTACCGCCGCTTTACCGGCAAATGAAGTGAATCTGTCGCAACTTGTGCCCGGCGCCTATATCCTTTCGGCCCGGCTGAAAGAGGAAATCTCCCGCTGTCTCTTCCTGAAACAGTAAAGCATTTATTCTGAAAGCGATTTGCCGGAATACATTGCGAATGGCTGCCGGTTTTTATCCCAGCGCCTGCATATCGTGCAGTTTTTTGTACACCCCGTTCAGCGCCATCAGGTCGCTGTGTGAACCGCGTTCCACAATCTCCCCTTTCTGCAGCACAATGATTTCGTCGGCATGCTGAATGGTTGAAAGCCTGTGGGCAATCACCAGTGAGGTGCGGTTTTGCATCAGGCTGGTAAGCGCCTCCTGAACCAGCCGCTCCGATTCGGTATCGAGGGCCGAGGTGGCTTCATCCAGTATCATGACCGGAGGATTGCGGAGTACGGCACGGGCAATGCTGATGCGCTGCCGCTGCCCGCCCGACATTTTGATGCCGCGGTCGCCGATATTGGTTTCATATCCCTCAGGCATCTGCATGATGAATTCGTGGGCATTGGCCACTCTGGCGGCTTCCACCACCTGCTCCATGGTAACGCCCTGCAGGCCGAATGCAATATTGTCAAACACCGAGGCATTGAAAAGTACCGTTTCCTGCGACACAATGCCCATCAGTCCGCGCACATCGCTGATGATGCAGTCGCGGATGGGGATGCCGTCAATCAGGATTTCGCCCTGCGTTACATCGTAGAACCGCGGCAGCAGGTCGGCCATGGTCGATTTTCCGGAACCGGAAGCGCCCACCAGAGCGATGGACTTTCCGCGCTCAACCACCAGATTGATGTTTCTCAGTACATCCTCCTGTTCATACCTGAACCATACATTGCGGTATTCGATCTTTTCGCGGAACTCCTTTATGGAAACGGCATCCGGTTTCTCGGTAATCACCTCTTCGGCCGAGAGAACCTGATCAATGCGCTCCACCGAAGCCGCCCCTTTCTGGATGTTGTAAACCGCAGTTGATAACGCCTTTACCGGATTTATAATTTGCGAAAATACCAGGATGTACATGATGAAAAGCGCGGCATCCAGGGTGGATCCGGGCTGAAGAATCAGCTTTCCGCCGTACCAGATTACAAACACCGAAACGGCAATCCCCAGAAATTCGCTGAGTGGCGATGCCAGGTCGCGTTTACGGTAGAGCCGCACCATCAGGCGGTTGTACCGTTCATTGGTCTCCCTGAAATTGCGGTTGGCCCAGTCTATCGCATTGAAAGCCTTGATGTTGCGCAGCCCGCTGATGGTCTCCTCGATGAGCGAGAGCAACTCTCCCATCTTCTGCTGCCCTTTGGCCGAAGTGCGTTTCAGGCTCTTGCCAATCTGGCCGATCATCAGCCCCGTAACCGGAAGCAGCACCAGCACCATCAATGTAAGCTGATAGTCAAGCAGAAAGAGGGTAATCAGGTAGGAAATGATGTAAACCGGGTCGCGGAACAGCATCTCCAGAGAGCTCATCACCGACCACTCCACCTCCTGCACATCGGTGGTCATGCGCGAAATGATGTCGCCCTTTTTCTGCTCGGAATAGTAGGCCAGCGGCAGAATCAGCACCTTTTCGTACAGTTTGTTGCGGATATCCTTTACCACGCCGTTTCTGACTTCGGCCAGGAAAAACATGGCCAGGTAGCGGAACAGGTTCTTCAGCAGGTAAACCCCCACCAGAATGGCGCAGATATAGGCAAGGATGGTTAGCGGGTCGTACTGCTGGATAAGGATGCCGATTTTGTAATAGAAATACTCCTTCAGCTCCGCCATTTTCCAGGCAAACTCCGGCTCTTCGGCAATCGGTTTTTCCAGTTTAAACAGGATATTCAGCACGGGAATAACCGCGGCAAACGACACCAGCGAGAAGATGACGCTCAGAATATTGAACACGACATTCAGCACGGCAAATCCCCAGTACGGGACCGCATATCGCAGCACTTTAACAAGGTTCTTCATATTCCGAGGATGCGTCAGTAAGAAAAGCAATGCAAATATATGGGATAAATGGGATTTGCAGCAGTCCTCAAATTGTTTTAAGGCATTTTGGGTTTAAAATCCATATCTTTGCAATATGGAAAGCAAGAGACAACTTAAAATTTCGCGGCTGATCCAGAAGGAGCTGGGTGAGCTGTTTCGTATGCTGGCACGCGATAATTTTCCGGGATTTCTGATTACCGTTACCAAGGTGAGCGTAACGCCCGACCTTTCGCTGGCAAGGGTTTACCTCAGCCTGTTCGGCGCCGGTAACCGGGAAGAGATTTTCGAGAGCATCAACCACCGGAAAAGGGAAATCCGCCACCAGCTGGCACAACTGATCGGAAAACAGATGCGTGTGATTCCCGAACTGTCGTTCTTTGTGGACGACTCGCTGGATTACATCGAGAACATTGAAAACCTGCTGAAATCCTGAACCACTAATCATTCAACAAACGGGCACTTTGAGATTACCGCTGTTCATCGCCTGGAGATACCTGAAATCGAAGAAATCGCATAATGTCATCAACATTATTTCAGGGGTTTCGGTAGCCGGTGTTACCATAGGCACCATGGCGCTGGTAATTGTGCTTTCCGTGTTCAACGGGTTCGAGAGCCTGGTCATCTCGCTTTTCAACACTTTCGATCCCGAGATAAAAGTTACCCCTGTTCAGGGGAAAACCTTCGGCAGCGACACTTACCCCTGGAGTGCCGTTTCGGAATTGCCGGGTATAAAGGCACAGACCGGCACCATTGAAGAGAAGGTGCTGCTTCGCTACGGCGAAAACCAGTACCTGGCCACCCTCAAGGGCGTCGACGAGAATTACGAAACCTGGTCGGGCCTGAACGATATGATGACCGAAGGCGCCCTGATGCTTGATTACAAAGGCGTTCCGCTGGCTGTTGCAGGCCAGGGCGTAGCCTATTACCTCGGCCTGAACCTCGACAACCTCCAGCGCGAAATCGAAGTGTACGCCCCCAAACGCAAAGGCAGCATCGGCCTCAATCCCGAACAGGCGTTCAACCGCATGGATATCAGGCCGGCGGGAATATTCTCGATACAGCAGGATTTCGACTCGAAATACATGATTGTGCCGCTCTCGTTTGCACGCGAAGTGTTTGGCTATCAGAACGATCTCTCATCGGTTGAGATTGCGCTGAATCCGGGTGCCGACATGCAGGAGGTGCAGCAGAAGATCAAAAACATACTCGGCAGCGGCTGGGAAGTGAAAAACCGTTTCGAGCAGCAGGAGCTCCTTTACCGCATTATGCACTCCGAAAAGTGGGCCATTTTCATGATTCTCGGCTTTATTCTTTTCATCGCCACCTTCAATGTAATCGGCTCACTCTCCATGCTGATCCTCGACAAGCGAAAGGATATTGCCGTGCTTTTCAGCATGGGCGCCGACAAGGGGCTGATCAGAAGGATATTCTTCACGGAGGGAATGCTGGTTTCCTTCAGCGGCGCGGTTGCCGGCATGGTGCTGGGTGCCGTGATATGCCTGCTGCAGCAGCAGTTCGGGCTGATCAGAATCAGCACCGAAGGCGGCTCTTTCCTGATTGATGCCTATCCGGTGATGATGCAGTGGAAAGACTTCCTCTATGTTTTCCTTACGGTTACCGCCATTGGCGCCGCCGCGGCATGGATACCCGTAAGAAATACCGGTAAATCCATCTCGCTGCAAACATCACTGCATCAGTAAGTTATTTTTTATTTCTTTTATTTTTCCTGATTTAGCTGCAAATATCCAAACGCAGGCAATAATACCGATCGGAAAAATATAATAGACCAATTATCGCTTTGCTCAATTG
>LUZO01000338.1 GCA_001603685.1 Bacteroidales bacterium Bact_23 | reverse complement strand
ACAGAATTAAGTTAAACAACGATTTAAGCGATAAAGTTAATGAATAAATTCACATCTGAATACCCGGTTTTGTTTTTTTTGCTCTTTATTTGTCATGTTTCATTCGCACAGCAGACCACATTATCGGGAGCAATCGTGATCGACAGAACGGAGGTGATGAGCTATTCTATTGTATTTGAGCTGAACAGAGACAATACTTTCACCGGATATTCAATCAGTGATAAGGATGGCGTTGAAGAAACAAGGGCTGCTGTCTCAGGGAAATTCAATCCGAAAGAGAATTCACTCCATTTTGAAGAAACTCGGATTGAGAGTACCCGCTCAAAAACTCCGGCCAGTGAATTCTGCCTGATGACGGTTGACGGAAAATTCGACAAAAAGGGAAAAGGCGCCGTTTTTACCGGCAAGTTCACTTCATATAATCCAAATCCCGTCATCATTTGTGCTTCCGGCACCATCATGATGATGGCTGAAGAGAAGCTGGAAGAACTTTCTGCAAAAACTTCAAAAAGCCTTGCCAAACTACCGCCTTCCGGCAGCGAAAAGAGCGAACAGCCCACTCCCGAAGAGATGGCCGGCTGGAAAAGAAATCTGATAGAGGTTGAAGCCGGCTCGGTTACCGAACTGAAACTCGCTTCCAGCAAACTGCAGATCGACCTGGTGGACGACCGCTTCCCCGACGGCGATAAAATTACCATTCTGAAAAATGACGAAAGGGTTGTTTCCGGGCTCACCATTACCAACAAGGTGCAGTCGTTCAGCTTCGATATTCCCAAAAATGCGAATGAAATTGCATTTACTTTTATTGCCGAGGATGAAGGCTCCATTGCGCTGACCACACTCAGGGCATTTTTCAGAAATGGCCCCGAAAACAATATGGTGATGTCAAGCCTGAACAAGGGGCAATCCGTTAAGGTGGTGCTCAAACGCTGATTCCATTGGACATTTTGCAGTAAGAACGGGAAAAATATGCTTCAGGAACTCACGAAATTCCTAACTTTGCCGAATGAAAACCGAAATTACCACCCCTGAAGAACTGGAGTCGCTTAACAGCACTACTCCGGCAGCATTGATATACTTTTACAACGACAGTTGTGCTCCCTGCGTAGCCCTCAGGCCCAAGGTTGAACAGATGGTAAACCAGGAGTTCCCGCGGATGGCGCATTCGTATGTGAATGCCGCACAGTATCCGGCTCTGGCAGCTTCGAACGGGGTGTTTGCCAGCCCCACAATCCTGGTTTTCTTCGACGGAAAAGAGACCTTCAGGGTGAGCAAATACATCTCCATCGACGAGCTGGCGGGCAGAATAGAGCGCTATTACAATCTGATGTTCGATTAACAGGCAAACCGGTATTCACTTAACAGATATTCTGGAATTTAGCCGGAAATGGCGTTATGCTGTTTCCCGGAACTTGCTTTCTGAACAAAAGCGGCAGTTTGCGGTTAAATTTAGCAAACCAAATCACTATGAAAAGAGTACTGATTCTAACCGCTTTAATTTTATTAGGGGGACTTACAACCATGGCCCAGAAAAATTTTTACAGCTTCAAAACCAAATCCATAGATGGAAAGGAATTCGATCTTTCGCAATTGAAAGGGAAAAAGGTGCTGGTGGTGAATACCGCTTCAAAGTGCGGATTTACCCCTCAGTATAAGGACCTTGAAACGCTTTACGAAAGGTACAGGGAGCGCAATTTTGTCATCATCGGCTTTCCGGCCAACAACTTTAAAAATCAGGAGCCGGGTACCAACGACGAGATTGCAGAATTCTGCCAGTTGAATTACGGAGTGACCTTTCCCATGATGTCGAAAATATCGGTTAAGGGCGATGACATTGATCCGCTCTACAGTTGGCTCACCCGCAAATCGGAGAACGGAAAGTTTGATGCCGAAGTTACCTGGAATTTTCAGAAATTTATGATTGACGAAAATGGCAATCTGGCCGGTTTCCTGGAACCCAAGGAGAGCCCGCTTTCAGAGAAAATCGTGAAGTGGATCGAAGAATAAGTCACTGCGGCTTAGAACTCATTCTGCCAAAGACAATCAATCATAAAAAAGGGGAGGAGCCGGCCTTCCTGAAAATGAAAACTGCCCGTGGCTTCCATTGCTTCGGGCAGTTTTCATTTTCAGGATATTGTGATATCCGGATTGATACCGGCAATAAAAAAGCCCCCTTCCGGAGGCTTCTTATGATACCATCGGTTTTCATCAGAAAATTAGCGGGTAGCTGTCAGATTGATTTTCAGCCCCATCTCATCGTTGATGAAATTATCTTTCAGGTTAGCAAACAGTTTCTTTGAACCATAGCGAACATTCCAGTCGGTGCGATCGATAACGAATGCGGGAGTGGTGGCGGTAACTGCATCATCGCTGATGTTAATCATTGCCGGGAAGCTTACACTTTTGGTAACATCCTTCATGGTGAGGTTGCCTGTTACAATATGATTGGCTTCGGGATGGTCGCCTGATGCTTCCACTCCGGTAATCTCAAACTGGGCAACCGGATAGGTCTCAACTTCAAAGAAATCGGGTGATTTCAGGTGTCCGAGAAGTTTGGCGTTCATTTCCTGATCGGTGAGATCAAGTACAACAATTGAATTCAGGTCAATTACAAACTTTCCACCTATGATTTTTCCATCAGTAAGTAAAAGTTCACCGTTTGAAATATTTACGGTTCCATGGTGCTGTCCGGTAGGTTTTGCTCCGGTCCATTCAACATTCGATTTTTCAAGGTCAACCGGGAGGGTAACATCTCCGCTGGTAATCGTTACTTCCTGAGCTTCGCCCACCTGAGCCTTTTCGCCCTGAGGGCCGCCGCATGAAGCAATAAGTCCGGCAATCAATACAAAAGCGATTGTCTTAATAGTTCTGGTCATTTTAAAAAAAGTTGTTAGTTAATAAAAAATTTTTCAAACCATAATTACATGCGGCTCTATAACAGAACAAATCGGAAAATGTTCAATCAGGATCTACTTTCCTGACCTTCCTTTATTTAGATTCAACCGTTTCTGTGGTTGTATTTTCAAGAATAAAAGGTAAGAGGCCAATCGGCCTCTTCGGTAATATACAGATAATAAGTC
>LUZO01000337.1 GCA_001603685.1 Bacteroidales bacterium Bact_23 | reverse complement strand
ATTGATTCCTGAAATAACTTAAAATTTTTGAGTTTTTTAAGGAAATGAACATATTCTCATTAAAATAATTAACTGGCTGATTATATGCCAATTATAGAAATTTGACCTGTACCGACCGGTAACCCTTAAATCTTTCCGGAATAAAGTGAAAGTGCAGGCTTCACCAACGAAACCTGCACTTTATGCCTGATACTGAACTATCTCAGTTCCTATTTCTGATTTTTCTCTATCCTGATTCTGGCGTCAACCGCTACTACGCCTTTCTCGTTGCCCAGCAGCGGGTTGATGTCCATCTCGGCGATTTCGGGAGCTGCTTCGCACAGGGCCGACAACCTTACGATGGCATCCACGAAAGCAGGCTCGTTTACGCCTTCCTGACCGCGTACCCCCTTGATGATCTGATACGATTTCAGGCTTTTGATCATCCTATCGGCTTCGGCAGCTGAAACCGGAGAGAGTGAGGTTTGAACATCCTTCAGGACTTCGATAAAGATACCGCCCAATCCGCAGAGAATCATGTGGCCGAATTTGGGTTCAAACTTGGCACCGGCGAAAATCTGCGTGCCGCTCAGCATTGGCTGCAGCAGAATGGCGGTGGTGTCCTGAATTTTTATCATTCTTTCAAATTCGCGGGCTACCGTTTCATCGTCCTTCACATTTAGGACCACGCCGCCCACATCCGATTTATGAACGGGGCCAACCACCTTCATTACAACGGGATAGCCAAGTTTCCTGGCTGCTGCAACCGCATCTTCCTTTGTGGTAACCACTGCTTCACCGGCGCGGGGAATGCCCGCTGCATCCAGCAACTGCTGAACCTTG
This sequence comes from Bacteroidales bacterium Bact_23, assembly GCA_001603685.1. Classification (GTDB taxonomy): domain Bacteria; phylum Bacteroidota; class Bacteroidia; order Bacteroidales; family Lentimicrobiaceae; genus Lentimicrobium. The sequence goes on along the minus strand of LUZO01000337.1, from coordinate 6,007 downwards.
TCAGGTGAAAGATATCCATCGTCCGATCCTTCAATCACGCGGCGGATGGTTTTGGTATCAACAGCCGGAAGTCCGGCATCGCCGGCAGGGGCGGGGGTGTTGTAAACCTTCGCCAGCGCATTTCCGAAAACCACCTCATCGGGGAAGTTGATTCTGCCAAGCGAAAGGAAATATTCAATTTCGTTCTTCACATTCACCACCGAAGGCAGAATGGGGTAGATGGGCTTTCTGGCGGTTTTCATCTTCTCATCCAGCAATTTGTAAACATCATACACTTCGGTAAGTCCGGGGCTTCCGAAAATCACCGCCATGGCGTCGATGTTATCAAACTTGTTTTCGCAGTAACCGATGATATCGCCCAGATTTTCAGCGGTTCCGGTTGCCAGGAAGTCGATGGGGTTGGCCACCGATGAGCCGGGCAGCAGTTTTGCCAGCAGTTCGGGGCTTTCCAGATGCGGAACCTCAAGACCGTTGTTCGAGAGTGCATCGGTGAGCATTACCGCCGGCCCGCCAGCATGGGTGATCACGGCTATGTTCTTTCCGGTGAGCGGTTTATGCATAAACACGGCGGCAACGGTTGCCAGTTCTTCGCGGCCGTAGCACCTTACGATGCCGGCTTTGCGGAAGAGTGCATCTACGGCTGAATCGCTGCTGGCCAGGGCGCCGGTATGCGATGAGGCTGCACGGCTTCCGGCCGACGAGCTTCCCGATTTGATCGCTGCAATGCGGCAACCCTTATTAATCAGCGAGGAGGCGTGCTTAAGCAGAAGCTGAGGCTTGTCGATGCTCTCCACATATAGCAATTTTACCCTTGAACTGGTTGCAGGATCGAAGGTTTCGTCGAGATACTGCAGAACCTCTTCAACGCCCATCTGAGCGCTGTTTCCTACCGAATAAACGCTTGAGAAGGAGAGGCCTTTGGTCATGGCTGCCTCCATAATAAATACGGCAGTCGCTCCGGAACCTGAGATAAAATCAACGCCTTTCGGGTCAAGTTTCGGAATCGGGGTGGTAAAAACGGAGGTGTGGTGATGGTTCATCACCCCAATGCAGTTCGGACCAATCAGACAGCCGTTCACGCTGTTGATGGTATCCACGATTTCGCGCTCGAGTGCGGCACCGGCTTCACTCTCTTCGTGGAAACCGGCGGAGAGGATGATGAATGCACGCGTATTTTTCTGCTTTGCCAGCAAATCAACCGTTGCCGGGCAGAATCTGGCGGCTATGGCCAGAATGGCAAGATCCACTTCAGGCAGATCGTTGGGGTCTCTGTAGCATTTAATTCCCTGGATTTCATCCTCTTTTGGGTTGGTCACATACAGTTTTCCCGGAAAATTGTGGTCAATAAGATTTTTGAGCACTTTTCCGCCCGGTTTGGTGGTGTCGTTCGAACCGCCGATAACTACGATGCTGCGTGGATTGATCAGTTGCTGGTTAATCATGGTGTAAAAGGTTGTTTATTTATTTTGACATCAGATAATCCGAAAAATACGGCCTGCAAAATTTTCTGCGAAGGTATTAAAAGCGACGGATTGAAAAAAACAGGAATAGCGGATTATTGCTTCGACGCCTTTTTTTCTCTTTATTTGCAGTGCCCGAACATACAATTTGGCAATTAATTGGTTGAATTCTAAAAAAAAGAGGCTTATGAAAGTTTCGGATAGAGATAAGCTCAGCAAACTGATTGTGGTTGGCGACCGGGTGCTGATCAAACCACTTGCATTATCGAAAAAGAGCAAGGGCGGGCTGTTTCTTCCGCCCGGCTACAGCGAAAAGGAGGAGATACAAACCGGTTATGTGCTGAAGACCGGCCCCGGTTACCCCATTCCGGCCGAGGATCCCCTTGATGAACCCTGGAAACGGAAGGAGGGGGAGAATATCCGCTACATCCCACTTCAGGCAAGGGAGGGCGATCTGGCCATTTTCCTGCAGAAAGGCGCCATCGAAATCGTGTACGACGAAGAAAAGTATTATATTGTACCTCAGAACTATATCCTGCTGATTGAGCGCGACGACGATGACGGGTTCTGAATGGAATCCCCGATAAAAAGCAAAAAAAAAGCCGGAATCAACCGGCTTTTTCATTGTATGGATAAATCGTTCTAAGCTTTTGCCAGTGAGGGGTAACGCTTGCTTACCAGATAAAATCCGCCGAAAAGGATGGTGCTGTAGAAAAGGTCGCCCAGCACGCCGTTGTTGAAGAAGGGGATTCCGGCAACATAAGCCTGCATCAGCCCTGAAAAATCCCGGCTGTAAGGCATGGCACCCATCATCCAGGATGCAAAGTTGGTGATCAGAAAGAAAATAACCGATGATGAAAGAGAAGCTATGCCAACATAGCCTGCCTTTACATTCTTACCCAGTCTCAGACCGATAAACACAGTGATAATCAGCGCTGCATAAACAGCCAGCATGGCTGAGTGGAATCCCAGAAACAGATCGCTGATAAGCATGGCTGCAACGGGAATCAGAAAAGCAAGGGCCTTACGGTTCAGGTAAGCACCGCCGAAAAGGGCAATGGCTGCAACGGGGGTAAAGTTAGGCCAGTGCGGAATCAAACGCATGAATGCTGCAATTACAATTGCTGAAATAACAAAAATTGTCCTGGTCGTGAGTAATTTCTTTTCCATAGTCTGCATTGTTAATTTGATGGCAAAGTTAAAAAGGTTTTCGAATGATTGGCCTGTTAAGCCAATAATATTTGTTCAAAACTTGTACTTACGCAACTTCGGGCGATTACCCCGGGCAGTCGTCGCAATCCGTTCCATTATATTCCGGACTCAATAAAAACGCACAAACGGCGGATATGTTCATTTGCGATTTCAACAGTCGCGGAAAACATTGGAATTCAGAATCGTTAGCCAAATTTTGAACGCTCTCTGAAGGATATTAACAGTGTGCAAAACTGTGAATAAAAAACGACCATTTTCTTCCGGCGCTTTCTATAAAATGGTTATGTTTGCTCGGTAATAACCTTTTTCTGAGAAGATGCTTAACAGATTATTTTCCATATCATTGATCTTTATGATCCTCACTTCCTGTAACCGTGATCGCTCGTCGGCCGACCTGATTGTTGAAAATGCTGTCATCTATACCGCCGATTCAGGCTTCACCGTCTATTCTGCCATGGCCGTATCCAAAGGCAAGGTGCTGGCGCTGGGCGATACCCGTTACATCAGGGATAATTTTAAGGCAGATACCATAATCAATGCTGAGGGTAAAGCGGTTTACCCCGGTTTTATAGATGCCCATTGCCATTTCTACGGATATGCGCTTCAGAAGCAGTATGCTGATCTTCGTCCGGCCACCTCGTTTGACGATATGCTGAAAATCATCGAAAAGCATCACCGGGATTATCCTTCGGCCTGGCTTACCGGCAGGGGATGGGATCAGAACAAATGGCCCGTAAAATCGTTTCCCGACAACAGCGAGTTGAACCGTCTTTACCCTGATATTCCGGTATTGCTTACCCGCATCGACGGCCATGCCGTGCTGGTGAACGATGCAGCCATCAGACTTTCGGGGCTTACTCCCGACAGCATCACCGATAAAAAGGCAGCCCATATCCGCGACGGAAAATTCACCGGCATCTTTATGGAGTCATATGCCGATTTTTTCAGGCAGATGGTTCCCCTTCCCGCAGGAAAGGAGCTGACCACCCTGATGAAAGAGGCCGCCGGCGATTGTTACGGCGTTGGACTCACCATGCTGGCCGATGCCGGACTGGACGCCAATGTGATTGATTTTATCGACAGCCTGCACTCCGAAAACGAGTTGAAGATGGCGGTTTATGCCATGATCAGCCCAAACGACGAGAACATCGAACGGTTTTTGAAGAAAGGGATCCGGGTAAAACCCAAACTGAGCATCCGTTCCGTAAAGATGTATGCCGACGGCGCACTGGGCTCCCGTGGCGCCTGCCTGCTGAAGCCCTACAGCGATGACCCGGGCAACTACGGCATTATGACCGTTACCCCCGAGGAGCTGGGCCGCATCTGCCTGATGGCCTACGACAGGGGATTTCAGGTGAATACCCATGCCATCGGCGATTCGGCGGTTCGTACGGTACTGAATGTGTACAGCAATTATCTGCTACCCGGTAACGACCTGCGCTGGCGCGTGGAGCATGCTCAAATCGTAGATCCCGGCGATATGGGCAAATTCGGTGAGTTTGCCATAATCCCATCGGTACAGGCCACCCACGCCACCTCTGATATGGGATGGGCCGGACAACGGATCGGCAAAACCAGATTGCAGAATGCCTATGCCTACCGGAAACTGTTGCAGGAAAACGGCTGGATGCCCAATGGCACCGATTTCCCAATCGAAGATATCAGCCCTTTATATACTTTTTATGCAGCCGTTGCCCGAAAGGATCTGAAGGGAAATCCGCCCGCCGGATTCCAGCGTGAGAATGCGCTGGAACGCGAGGAAGCGCTTCGTTCCATTACCATTTGGGCTGCCAAAGCCTGCTTTGAGGAAAACCGCCGGGGAAGCCTCGAGCCGGGGAAAAATGCCGATTTTGTTATCCTCGATAATGATATCATGACCGCTCCGGAAAAGGATATCCCCTCAACCAAAGTGGTTGCCACCTATATCGACGGCGTATCGGTTTTTTCAAGATAAATCCGTTCCATCCCCACATCATGGAAACCTGATTTCCTGCTGTGCAGCCAATGCAGGGAAGGCCAGAGGTTATCCGTTTCTTCGTTTTCTGCATCTGTCCCGGAAATGCGTTTTCAAACAATCGCCCCGCTGCATTGTTTGGTGCTGTATGGATTTTAAGAATTCAAAATCCGGAAAATCATTAACCAAAAACAAACTAAAATCATCATAATGGAACTTGGGATTGGCATGTTCGGGGATATGTCCTTTGATTTTCAGGCAAAACAATATCAGAAACCATCGGACAGATTGAAAGAGATTGTGGAAGAGGTAAAACTGGCCGATGAACTGGGAATCGATTTGTTTGCCATAGGCGAGCATCATCGTGAGGATTATGCGGTAGCGGCGCCCGAGATTCTGCTTTCGGCACTGGCAACGGTAACCAAACGGATAAAACTCTCCAGTGGCGTAAATGTCGTCAGCTCAGCCGATCCGGTAAAGCTGTTTCAGGATTTTACCATGATTGACCTGCTTTCCGGGCACCGGGCTGAGATAATGGCCGGGAGGGGCAGCTTCATCGAATCGTTCCCGGTGTTTGGCTTTAATCTGAGGGATTACAATGAGCTGTTCGAGGAAAAACTGGATCTGCTTCTGCGCCTTCGGGAAAACAAGCCCCTGAACTGGAGAGGGAAATTCAGGCCGGCTATCTCTGATCTTACGCTTTATCCCCGCCCTGAGCGCGAAATTCCAATCTCCATAGCGGTTGGCGGTACGCCCGAATCGGTGCGCCGCGCTGCCAGACTGGGGCTGCCCATTGTTTTCGCCATCATCGGTGGCAATCCCGTCCACTTCAAACCGCTGATCGACTATTATAAAGAGGAGTTCGAGGCATACGGCCACGATGTTTCGAAGATGAAGATTGGCGTGCATTCCCACACTTTTCTGGCGGACTCCAAAGAGGAAGTCCTGCTTGATTATTTCCCGCGCTATGCCCATTCCATGAACAAAATAGGCAGGGAGCGCGGCTGGGGCGGCGTGTTTACGCCCGAAAGCTTTAAGCAGGGCATGGGGCCGAACGGAGCCTTGTATATGGGTAATCCTGATGAAGTTACCGAAAAACTGATCCGAACTCTGGAGCTGTTCGGTATCGGACAGTACATCGCACATATCGATGTCGGTGGCCCCACCCACGAGCAGAATATGAAAACCATTGAACTCTTTGGCGCAAAGGTGCTGCCTGCGGTAAAGAAGCATTTTGGGGCTTAAAGCCGGATACCGTTAATCAATTGTCAATAACATAGCCTGATCTCTTAAAAATCGTTATATTTGTTTTTGAAACAGAGAATGCACCGTTAGGCCCTGAACGGGAAACGGTTGCTAACAGATGATTAAACGGTATTAT
>LUZO01000336.1 GCA_001603685.1 Bacteroidales bacterium Bact_23 | reverse complement strand
AATTGCAGAAAAATCTTGAACTATTGTTAAAGGACCTTGGAGCAAGAAGCGGAGACGCTTTTAAGCTTATTGAAGAACTCTACAAAAAGCCGTTGATTGATGCCAGATCTGTGAGCCGGATTATTAATAAAACAATGACGCCATCATACAGGCTTATTGAGGAACTGGAAAAAAGAGGAATCCTGAAAGAAAAGACAGGTAATGAACGGGACAGAATCTATGCTTTTGAAGATTACATTAAATTATTCAAAGACGAAACATAGATGCATTAACAGTTCTGCTGTGAGTGATAAAAACTGATTTTCTACTAATTAAGTAACGAATAAAGTCAGTTTGTCCTATTCTCACCTATTCTGGAAAAGGTAGAATAGCAATATTCGCTATTCTACCTTTTGGCTATAAAATAGAATAGCGAGAACGAATAAATCAGTACATCACAAAAAATGTCTCGTTAAAAGAATCATTCTCAACCTACCCATTCATCAGTTCCTGAAAGCGCGATATAAATATCCCCACATGATAGCCATCCATCAGGCCGTGGTGTGCGTGAACGGAGACCGGCATGAATTTTACTCCTTCATGCTCAGTGACTTTTCCGAACGATATTTTAGGTGAGCTATCCGGAAATGCAAAGTTTCGCGCATGTGAGAGCGAACTGAAATCAATCCAGGGAAGCGCCGAAAAATGAATCACATTCTCACCGGAAACTGCCGGCATCAGGTCGGTTGATTTTTGCACCCGTTCAATCTCCTTCAAAGCTGCGGCATAAAAGTCATCCTCATCCGGCTTGTAATCCATATATCCAAAGCCAAAAGTTCCGTTTGGGCGGTTGATGGTTGGCGATGCATGCACATGATCAAACAGATACACCTGATTGTCAATAATCCGGTAGCGGAAGTTCTCCGTTTCATTGGCTGCCACAAGAGCCCGGTACAGATAATACAGGAAAAAGGAACGGCCTTTCTGTTTGGCTGCCTCGTAGGCTTTTGTGCAATCAATCTTTACCGTAACACCAAAGAACGGTTCATCAAACCGGGAAAAAAGCTGGAAGTGCGCTTTCCGCTCCCATTGCTCCGGATCAATCAGTTTTTTCATTTTTAAAGATAATTAAGGATATCGCTCAGATGTTCCAGTTCGTAGAAGTTGTCGTGCTTTAGCTCGTGTTCATGTTGTTCATGCGCCCAGGTTACATGGTAGGGAATGTGTGCAGCCGAGGCGCCAAGATTCAGCACAGGCAGGATGTCCGACCGCATGGAATTGCCGATCATCAGAAAGTTTCCGGGCCGGCAATCAAGATGCTTCAATAATTTCTCGTAGTCACTTTCAGACTTATCGCTCATAATCTCAATATGATGGAAATAAGGTTCCAGCGCCGATTTTTTTAATTTCTGTTCCTGATGCAGCAGATCTCCTTTGGTGGCAACCACCAGATTGTAGCGGCCGTTCAGTTTTTTGAGCGTTTCCACCACTCCATCCAGCAGTTCGACCGGCTTTTCTATGATACCCTGTCCCAAACGGATAATTTTAGCGATGGTCTCTGCCGGAACGGTGTTGTTTGAAATCCGGGCTGCCGTTTCAATCATGCTCAGCATAAACCCTTTTGCGCCATAGCCGTACAGCGGCAGGTTTTTCATCTCAGTTTTGAACAGCTCTTCCGATACCGACTGAGCCGGCAGATATTCCTCAAGCAGTTTGCATAACTCGTTTTCCGCTTCCTGAAAATAGGTTTCATTTACCCACAGCGTATCATCCGCATCGAAAGCAATGGTCTTTATGTTGTTTTTCATTTATCGCATTGAGTTTGAGTGAGCAAAAATCGGAAAAGAACATGAATAAAAAGTAAAGCATCCACCTTAAATTGTACGGGAAAGCTACAAAAAACGCTGCTTGTCTTTTTCGAAAACAAGCAGCGTTCACTTATTCAGAGAAGAACTCTATTTTACAATCAGTTTTCGTGTGATAAGTTCGTTATCATTGCTGATTCTTACAAAATAAACACCGGGCATCAGATTTTCGGTTGACAAATGAATCATTTGACCGGCACTTTCAAGATACATCAGGGTTTGTCCGCTGATATTTACAATTTGTACGGTTTTTTTGCCTTCCATACCTCTGATAAAGAGTTCGTTGTGTGCCGGATTCGGGTAAATGCACACTGTTGAAACCGCTAATTCATTGGTGCCGCTGATAATGATGCCGGTGCCCGAAACTGCAACTTCGGCAACTGGATTAGCCGGGTCATTGCTGTGGAAGCGAATAACACCCTCATAAAATTTTTCTTCCTCCGGCTCAAAGCTTACGCTGACGCTTGCACTGGCTCCGGCTCCGATTGTCAGGCTTGATGCATTGGGAATAAACACCGGATTGTCCGAAACAATTTCCGTAATGTTCAGTTCGGCATTTCCCAAATTTGTGACAATAATCTCGGCTTCCAGGGGCTGGCTAAGCGGGGTGGTACCGAAATTAATGGATGTGGGGTTCAGATTAATTGAGGCAAATTCCTCTGCCATATAGGCCTGTACACTGGCTTTTTCCTGTAAATCAAGATCTGCATAGGCAATGATCGGCGTGTTGTGGTGTACCACCAGTTGCGGGTATTTGCCGGCACTGTTTGTAAATCCCCTTGGACCCACATAGGACCAGTCGGTACCGTCATAGCTCATGGCTGAAATGGTATTGCTGTATGCAAAATCAATGAAACTGACATAAACCGTACCATCATCTGCAACGCGAACTCCGCAATGTTCCACAGCTCCACCGGGCATATCTTCGCCAATCATTGACCAGCTTGTGCCATCAAAACGATATACTTCGAGTTTTTTGTCTGCCGCTCCTGCAGGATAAGCCACATAAACATTCCCTTGATTGTCAACATCAAACGACTGATAATAATACACATTGGGCTGTCCAACGGCCTGGCCACCTAAAATTTCCCAGCCATTGGGGGTCAGTTTCGACACATGTGCTGCCGTACCTCCGGAGCCGAAAGCTCCCCACAAAATATAAAGGTCGTCATTTTGGTCAAGACGGGCTACATTCCACGCTGCACCATTTCCCACTGTGGAGTAAGGTCCGTTTCCGAGTTGTTCCCAACTTGTTCCGTTGAATTTATATGCAACTCCCTGATAATTGTAATTGGCATCCTGTATGGCCAGAATGGGCTCGCCGGCCTGATTGACGACCATGCCTGTCTGGTTGCCATCTGTAGGAGAATCGCCTACCTGAACCCAGGTTCCATTCACATATTTTTTGACATAAACGGCGCTCCAGTTTAAGGAGTAGGCGATAAAAGGCGTGCCGTCGGGCGCTGCTATCACCTGACCGCTGGAAGCATTTGGCTGAGCTAAACCAAGGGAAGTCCAATCGCTGCCTTCTTCTTTTTTGTACACTTCCATCAGGTTATTTACTACGGTAAGCAGATACAGTGTTCCGTCTTCAGCAACTGTGAACCCCTGATTGTAAGCACCGCCATTTGTAAATCCTGCCTGGCCAATCAGTGTCCACTCACCGGCTGCGGCACCTTCCACTTCAATGGTAAAGGTCTGTTCCACGGTATTCTCTCCATCGCTGATGCTCAGCACGACTTCATAGTTGCCCGGAACCGGAGGAGTGCCGGAAAGTACCGCTTTGTCATGGATGTGACCCAAAGAGGTTGTTTCGCTCAAAGTCAGCCATGATGGCAGAACACTGGCGGTGATTTCAAGATTCGCATTGTCGGGATCGTGAGCAAAAGCGGTATAGGTATAGTTATTACCGGCAAAAGCTATGGTTAAGGGTTTTGAAGTAAATACCGGCTTGGCATTGTTGCTGCCGTTCAGATAGGTGCTTTTTGCGGCGTTGTCAATTTTTCCATCCGGGTCAATAAGCAGTGCCAGTACATAAATAAGGTCGGAATCCCACTCTTCCGGAACAGTATATTCAAAGCTGTAGCTGTGTGTGCTGCCTGCTGCAATGTTTGAAGGCAGGCTGTTTTCTTCTCCGTTATATCCGCCGAGAAGCATGCGTGAAACATGATCGTAAGCAATCATATGGGCCGGAATGGGAGAGGGCAGCAACTCATAGCCGCCGGCAAAACCGTTGGCACCGCCACTGTATTGATTTACCTGATTGTATGCCGGAGCTGGGCCGGTTACGCCGTCTTCAAGTAGTATGGCAGCCAGACGGTAGTCACCGCTTACAGCCTGTTCAAAATTGGCCGAAACATTAACGGTTAGTGCACGGGTTGAAGCATTATAGGTATTTGTTACCTCAAGTTCGGCAACGGCTTCATCCTGCAGAGCCGTATTTACCGTGGAAAACCATTGGTTGATGCCTTGTTTCACATACGAACGGTTGATGTTGGCCGATGGATAAGCTATCAATCCGGTGCCATTAATATGTTCCGTATTTTCCATAGCATCATAACCATGCACGGCAATTACAAAAACATTATCGTAGTTCATGGCCAGCGAATCGGCATAGTAGGATCCTTTCGGGCACCATTGACACCAGGCTCCGGTACTTTCTTCAAGTACCACTTTTTTGGTGCTTCTGCCGGCGGTGCGGCCGGGTTGAATCGTTGCGTCAGATATTCCCTGAGCGGAAAGCTGCGATTCTGAGATTTCAACGATGCGGTCGTTCTGACGCCTTTTTGCAAAATCGTCCTGAACGGTTGAACCTACATAATTGTACTGGGCAAAAGCCGATGACATCAGTCCCAAAACAAAAAACAGCATGATAAAAGTAGATTTTTTCATATTCCAATTGTGTTTAGTTAGTTT
>LUZO01000335.1 GCA_001603685.1 Bacteroidales bacterium Bact_23 | reverse complement strand
ATTAAAAATAGCGTCAGAATACAAGAATTAAATAGGTGAATTATAAATCAATTTATCTAACTTTACCAGCCCTTCAACCGGACACCCATGAAAAGATCACTCATTATCTTCCGGCTTATCCGCGAAAGCTACCTTTTTGCATTTAGTGCCATAAAAATCAATAAGGTACGCACTATGCTCTCACTGCTGGGGATAACCATCGGCATCTTTTCCATCATTTCGGTTTTTACGGTGTTCGATTCTGTTGAGCGAACCCTTCGCGAAAGCATCAACACACTCGGATCCAATGTATTGTATATCCAGAAATGGCCCTGGGCAATGGGGGGCAGCGATTTTCCGTGGTGGAAATACATGAAGCGTCCCGAACCTACCATGGACGACCTGACAGAGATACAGCACCGCAGCCAGGCGGCTGAGGCAAGCAGCTATATGGTGGCTTTGACCCGTACCGTAAAGACTGAAAACGCCTCGGTTGACAATGCCATGATTATGGCCATTTCGCAGGATTATACGGATGTTGTCCCCCTCGAATTCACCGAAGGGCGCTATTTTACCAGCGAAGAGTCGGCAGGTGGAAGGCCGGTAGCCATCATTGGCAGCGAAATCAGGCAGAACCTGTTCGATAACCGGAATCCCGTGGGATTGCGCTTCAAGGTGTTCGGGCAAAAGGTGGAAGTGGTCGGTTTGCTGAAAAAGGAAGGCAGCAAAAACTTCGGCAACTCAAACGATAATATGGTGATTGTACCGGTCAACTTCGCCAGGAGCTACATTGACCTGAAACGCGATAACCTGGGAGCTTCCATTATGGTAAGGGCAAAACCCGGAGTAAGCAACGATGAATTGCGCGACGAACTGACCGGAATCATGCGCTCGGTCAGAAAACTTAAACCCGGAGTGGAAGACGACTTCTCAGTTAACGAAACCAGCCTGATTACCCAGCAGTTCGATAAATTGTTCGGAGTGGTTTCGCTGGTCGGATGGATTATTGGCGGTTTTTCGCTGCTGGTCGGCGGCTTCGGGATTGCCAACATCATGTTTGTATCGGTAAAGGAAAGGACGGCTCAGATTGGCATTCAGAAAGCCATGGGTGCCAAAAACAGTTTCATTCTGCTGCAATTTCTCTTCGAAGCCGTTTTTCTGGCTGTTTTTGGCGGCATAGCCGGGCTGCTCATCATCTTCCTGATTACCCTCGGCATTTCGGCAGCGCTGGATATGAACCTGATCCTGACCATGAAGAACATTCTTCTGGGGGTAGGCGTTTCTGCCACCATCGGGCTGATTTCGGGATTTATGCCGGCATGGTCGGCTTCGCAACTTGATCCGGTTGAAGCAATGAGGTCAACTTTCTGATTTAATGTGCTTTTCAGCAGAAAATCCTCCCTTTCCGGCCTGTTTTCTGAGCCGCCTCCTTCCGGAATTAGCCCTGCTTAACGCAACCTGAATCTGCAATTCCTGAACAGATTTTTCTGATTGGCAAATTCTCTGTAAATTTACAAGGCTAAAAAAGAATCAGGCTGTTATCCTGGCGGACAGCATATTCTCGGAAAGCGGATTCAAAAAACAAACCGATAGTCACCAAGCTCCATCAACCATGCCCAGAGATCTCATAGCACGCAACTGGAACGAACTGCAGGAACTCCTTTTCAAGGATTCATACGATGAAAAACTGGGCCGTTACCGCTCGGAATATATTTTCAGGGGTTTGTCTGATGCCAGCTATCAACTGAAGACCAGCCTTATGCGCCTGAACGGCCCTTACCGCGACCTGGAACGCCACCTGCTCCGCAACTTCAGGAAATATGCCCACCGCAATCCCGTGTCGGGTGAATCGGTCTGGAACCTGATGGCCATCGCGCAGCACCACGGCCTGCCCACCCGCCTGCTCGACTGGACCTATTCGCCTTACATTGCCCTCCATTTTGCCACTGCCAACCTGCAGAAGTTCGATCTGGACGGCGTAATCTGGTGCGTAAACTACATCAAATCAAGCGAACTGCTGCCCCCTTCGCTGCGTTCCATTATCAAGGAAGAAGGCTCCAATGTGTTTACCCCGCAAATGCTGGATGCCGAATGCAGCTCACTGAAGCAACTCGATACCATTCACAATCAAAAGTTTGTGATCTTCCTTGAACCGCCTTCAATGGACGAACGCATCGTTAACCAGCACGCACTGTTCTCGCTGATGCCGGGATCGTGCCTGCTGATGGACGACTGGCTCCATGACTATCCCGACCTGTTTTACCGCATCATCATCCCCGCTTCACTGAAGTGGGAAATCCGCGATAAACTGGATCAGGCAAACATCACCGAAAGGGTGCTTTTCCCCGGTCTTGACGGATTGAGCTCCTGGCTGAAAAGGCAGTACAGCCCCAAGGAGATCAACGACGACTACAATCCCTGCCGCTGACAAATGGTTTTCAGGAAGTAACCGGGTGGATTATTCAATGTTATCCGAGGCATACCACTCGGCATAGGAAGTTACGGTTTCACGCAGTTTCAGGCTGTGCAGGCGAACTCCCTCAGGCAATACACCGCTTATTCTGCCGGCAAAATCGGCCAGCATATTTTCGCTTGTCGGCGGATAATCTACCAGAATAAGCCGGCCCATAAAATCGCCCAAACCATTCAGATCGGCGGGAGCAGTGGCCTTGTGCAGTACCAGCGAGTGATCAAACTCATCCACTACCTTTCCCCTGACTATCTCTTTCAGTTTCCTGAAATCCATCACCATCCCGAAATGCGGTGATGTCGGATCGCTGATCGGCCTGCCGCTGATCGTCACAAACAACTCATAAGAATGGCCGTGTATATGGCGGCATGGCCCATCGTACCCGTAAAGGGCGTGAGCCATTTCAAACTTGAACTCTTTGGTAAGCCGGATAACACTCATACGAAAAGCGTTTATTTGACTATTTTAATATGCGCCGGAGTTTTGCCCTGCTCCATAAGTATCACAATATAAACCCCATGGCTTAATGACGCTGTGTTCAGCGTAACGGAAGAATTCCGGCTGCTATAATCTGCAACATACTCCTTGCCGGTAATATCGGTAAGGGTTACCGTAACAAACTGCTGGTTGAAGTAACCGCTGTGGTCAACCACACAAAAATCAGCAGCCGGCACCGGGTAAACACTGATTTCGGGATTTATGGTGCCTGCAGGAACATCCGTCTGGGTTCCCCAGATCAGCTGCGCATACTCAGGATGGTCGATAAATGGGTTGCGGTTATGCTGATAGCTGTATACGGCATTGTTTCTTTCAATCTCTTTGATACTTACCGGATCGTCTTCGTTCCACTCCAGCATCATTTTCAGCGCCCAGGGTTTAAGCTGAGCTCCGGTGGTCATGGGACTTCCCGGCCAGTTGCCGTCTTCCTTGTAGTACCTTACGGACATATAAAAGTAAGTTCTGGCAAAATCGCCCTTATACTCGTCAACCGGCTCGAAAACCACGCCGCTGTAGCCCGGATAGGTATTGTTTCCAAGCTTGCTGCCGTTGCTGCTGACCCAGGTAGGTGACGAAACGGTGCCAAAAGGATAGTTGCTCCGTTTATTGTTCACCCAGCCATCAACCGGATAGATGTGAAAAAGATCGGAATTCATCGGAGGCTTATCGCCAAACCAGCTCTTTGGCCATGAGTGTTCGCGGTTGTAACAGTCGCACTCACTGCTGTAATTGCCGCACTGGTTGGCACCAAAGGTAAAATCGCACGACGAATACATATCCCAGACCTTTCCGTCAGAACGCTTGTCGGTATCGCGGAAAGCATTCCACAAACCGGAATAAGGGATTACGGTATGATTGTCAATTATATCATTCAAGGCTGCCTGAAGGGCTTCACCGGTCAGGCCTGAGGCACTGTTATAGTAGCCCGTTGGCGGCTGGGCAACGGCAATGCCGTAAAATGAGATTAAAAAGAAGAGCAACGATTTTTTCATGATTTTCAGAACAATAGCGATATCAGCAGGCGTAGCGGCACAATGGCAATTACAAGTCCGGCAATTAATACAATAAGTTTCGATTTAAAGCTGATTCCTCTCTTTTTTCCCATCCATAACCCGGCATAGGATCCGGGAATTGTAATAACAAAAAACAGAATCAGGGCAATCAACGACATTGCTCCGGCCATTCCCGCTCCGGCGCCTGCCAGAAATACATTAAAACTTCCGGCCAGCGACCATAAAACAAGCGTTGAGAAATTATCAATCAGCACTATTTTCGCTTCCGGATTAAAACGATAGGTTTCAGTCATAATCTTCAGGCCGGTAATAAAAATCAATATCAGCCCGAAGCTCAGGTTATGCTCGTTGAAAAACTGGTTAACTGCCCATCCTGCCAGAAATCCGGCAACCAGCATCAGCGACCTTACAGCGGCAATCACCGGCGGAATGGAAGCCAATGGCTTCTCCCCTAATCTCGCATGCAGCGCACCGGTGTACCACGAAGAAGCAAAGCTCTCGGCAGTAAGGGCAATGGCCAGAATAATCAGTTCAGTCTGTGTCAATGTTCGTATTGCTTTCTTAAGGCAAAAGTAAACAAAATAAAAGCCTGTTATGTTTTTCAGCTTATACGAATTGAATTTGCAAAATAGTCCAAACTGTTTTCCTGACCGATCTTCTTAATATTCATCTCATCGCTTAAAAAATTCCCCGATTATGATTATATTTGCTTTAAACAATTCAGGGCTATGAGAAAGACAAAGATTGTTGCAACCCTGGGGCCTGCTTCCACCGATGAAGCGGTTCTCCGCAGCCTGATGCTGGCAGGCGTAAATGTATTCAGGCTCAATTTTTCACATGGTGCCCATGAGATTCATGCTGCCTCGGTGGCCGCCATCGACAAGCTGAATGCCGAACTAGGCCTGCATGTGGCCATTCTGGCCGATCTCTCAGGACCAAAGATCCGCACCGGTATGGTCGAAAATGACGCAATGGAACTGAAACCGGGCGACGAAGTAATCCTTACCACCGATAAAGTACTGTGCCGCAACGGAATCATCAGTGTCAGCTATCCCGATTTTGCCCGTGATGTTAAAGCGGGAGAGGATATTCTGCTCGACGACGGGAAACTGCTTCTGAAGTCAACGGAGAGCGACGGAGAACGCACCGTAAAGGCAAAGGTGGTTCAGGGAGGCATTCTGAGTTCGCGCAAAGGGATAAACCTTCCGCGCACCGATCTCAGCCTGCCCAGCCTTACCGAAAAGGACCTGGAGGATCTGAGGTTTATCGTAACGCAAAATATTCAGTGGGTGGCGCTCTCTTTTGTCAGGAAAGCCGCTGATATTGAAGAGCTGCGCCGGCAAATCAACCAGTACCCCGATGCGCGCCACCTTCGGATCGTTGCAAAAATCGAGAAGCCCGAAGCCGTTGACAATGCCGTTTCCATCATCAGGGCATCCGATGCGGTGATGATTGCACGCGGCGATCTGGGGGTGGAAATACCGCAGGAGCAGGTGCCCATCATCCAGAAAAAGTTCGCCCGTCTGTGTATTGCCGCTTCAAAGCCCGTGATTGTTGCCACTCAGATGATGGAGGGGATGATCTCCAGTATGCGCCCAACCAGAGCAGAGGTGAGCGATGTCGCCAACTCGGTGCTCGATGGCGCCGACGCCCTGATGCTGAGCGGTGAAACATCGGTAGGCCTCTATCCGGTTCAAACCGTGGAGACCATGAGCCGGATCATCTCCGATGTTGAATCAAGCGAAATCTACTACCCTGAAATCAAATATGAAGATACGCTGCCTGACCGAAGAATTTCTGATGCGGTGATCATGGCTGCCGCCGATCTGGCCGGCAAGGTAAATGCCCGCGCCCTGATTGCCATGACGCACACCGGATATTCCGCCTTCAGGCTGGCCAGCCATCGGAAAGGGGCGGGCATTTATATCTTCTCAAACAACCGTCAGGTACTGCGTGCGCTGAGCCTGGTGTGGGGAGTCGAGGCCTTCTATTCCGAGAAGTTCACCAATACCGATGCAGCGATGCTCGATATGCGGAAAGTACTGGTGGCACGGGGTAGAATCACCACCGGAAATTACATCATCTATGTATCCAGCATTCCGATTGGCAAGCCCGGAAAGACCAATATGCTGAGACTTAGCATTGTTTAGGCGGTTATTTCATGGCACAGGCTATGGATGCTACGCTTACGCTGATACCCGGTATCTGCATCAGCACATGACCGGCGGCTTCGAGCGTGGAACCGGTGGTGATAACATCATCTACCAGCAACACATGTTTTCCGGCTAATCCGGCCGAATCGGTCAGCTGGAATATCTCCTTCACATTCTCCCACCGCCTGAACCTCGATTTGCGCGTCTGGGTCTCAGAAGCCCTGACCCTTACCAGTGAACGGGTATCCAGTTCGGCCTGCATGGCTTCAGCCAGCCCTTCGGCAAAGCACTCGGCCTGATTGTAGCCCCTTTTGGCAAGCTTTAGCGGATGCAGCGGCACCGGAACAATCACCGAAACACTGTTGAAAAGCGGCGATTTCAACAGCTCATGTCCGTAAAGCCTTCCCACATACCTGCCAATCTCTTCATGCCCCTTGTATTTCAACTGGTGAACCAGATGCTGAACACTTCCTCCTTTTGAAAAATAATAATAGGAAGCCGCCGATTCAAAATTGATCTTTCCCCAGAACTGCCTTGCTACCGGATTGTCCTCCATAAGATGAAAGCCGGTTTTGGGAAGCTTATACAAACAAGACAAACAGAGTACCTGCTCTTTCTTAAACAGCGAATTTCCACAGGCAAGGCAAACCCTGGGGTAAAACAGGGAAATCAGATCTTCGGCTAAACTGAAAAGGGCGCGCATCTGAACCGGAATTTCTAATGTTGAATTTGGGTACTATTTGCAGGCACACAGCCAAGTGTAAAGATAGAGAAAATAATACGAATTGTATTTACAAAATAGTTTGGACTATTTTGTAAATTACAATCGTTAATGCCGATGGTTATAATATTTCGACCAATT
>LUZO01000334.1 GCA_001603685.1 Bacteroidales bacterium Bact_23 | reverse complement strand
GTATTTTTTAAAGCAGCTGAAGCAGGCGGAACAATGAGTTGTAAGGTGACTGAGGACAAATAAACAAATGAAAATCATGTTAGTTTTTGTTATAGGGCGAAATTTTAAAAATAATGCAGCTTTTTTTGAATTTTTTCTGATGGTGGTACATATTTCCGGTTTCAAGCCTGCCGGTAAGAACCGTTTTCCCGGATTGGTTAAATTTGCAGTCCGATGAACCCGGCTCCAGCAATCTATTTTGCCCCTTTTCAGGGGATAACCACCCGTCCGTTCAGGGAGGTGTATGCCCGTCATTTTCAGGGGGTTGATAAGCTGTTTACTCCCTATTTCTCTAATATTGCAGAAGGGTATCCGCTTCCTCCGCTCAAAATGAAAGCATTAAGTGTGCAGCATGAAAACGGCATTCCGATTATTCCGCAGATACTCAGTAAGAGTGCCGGGGAAATGCTCTCGTTTGCCCGCAGTTGTGCCGGACTGGGATTTGAAGAGCTGAACTGGAACCTGGGCTGCCCCTATCCGCAGGTGGCCCGCAAAAAGCGCGGCTCCGGCATTTTGCCGTTTCCGGATATGGTGGATGAAATTCTTGATGCCCTGATGCCGCAGATTCCGCTGAAACTCTCGGTTAAATGCCGGCTGGGCTATTATTCGCCCGATGAAATCAAAGAACTGGTACCCGTTTTCAACCGTTATCCCATCGCCGAACTGACCATTCATGCGCGCATCGGCAAGCAGCTCTACTCGGGCGATACCGATTTGAAATCTTTCGGCGAAGTGTATCATGAAATAAAAGTGCCGGTAATCTATAATGGCGATATCTTTACCAAAGACGACCACGCGCGCATCAAATCCTTTTTTCCCGGCATCGGTTCGCTGATGATCGGGCGTGGCATCCTGCAGGATCCCTTTCTGCCGGCCCGCATCAGGGGGCTGACCCTGCCGGAGGATACCCGGAAAGTGCTTCGCAATTATCTGGACGACCTCTACTTCGAAACCCGCCGAAACAAAAAGGATGAGTCGTCGGCTCTGAATGCCTTGAAGGAGTTCTGGACCTATTTTATGCATTCATTCCGCTACCCTCAGGGCGTTTTCCGGAAACTGAAAAAGGTTAAAAGCTTCGATGAGTACGAAGATGCCGTTAATTCGGTATTTGAGGAGGATGCCCTGAGGCACTCCATCAGCCCGGAACCGGTCGGTTAGCGAAAAGATTCCTTTTACCAGAATACGGTGTACAGCAGTGCCAGGATCAGCATCACCACATAGGCGGCAATGTTGAAGTTGTTCCCCGTTTTGAAAGTCTCTTTTGGCAGCGGAATGGCTTTTGGACTTTCATCTTCGTTGGCGGTACTGAGGCTTACCATTACAATGATGGCAATGGTAATCAGGCAGGTGTACATCATCTGATCGAGGAAGGGCATCTCAATCGGCAGCAGTTTCAGCAGCAGCGCCACCGGAATTGAGCTGAGCACACCGGTAATGGCGGCTCTGGTGGTTGCCCGTTTCCAGAACAATCCCATCAAAAATACGGCAAGAATGCCCGGGCTTACCACGCCGGTGTACTCCTGGATGTACTGGAACATCTGCGGCATGGAGCTGAGGGCGGGCGCTACCAGTACGGCAACCACCAAAGCGACCACAACGGCAATTCTTCCGGTAAGCACCAGGTCCGAACCGTCGGTGCGTTTGGAGAAGTAGGGCTGGTAAATATCCATGGTAAAAATGGTTGCCGTGGAGTTGAGCATGGATGCCAGCGAGGAGACGATGGCTGCCGTCAGTGCAGCAATCACCAGCCCCTTAACGCCGACCGGAATGAAAGTCTTGATCAGCCAGGGATAGGAGACATCGTAATTGATGCTTCCGTCGGGCCGGGCGAATGCCGCCTGTACCCCTTCAATGGTGGTGGTACCTTCGGGCTGCATATACATCACATAGGCGATGATGCCGGGGATGACCACCAGCAGCGGAATCAGCAGTTTCAGGAAAGAGGCGAACACAAGACCTTTTTGTGCTTCGCGCAGCGATTTAGCTGCCAATGCCCGCTGAATGATGTACTGGTTAAAACCGAAATAGTAAATATTTGCCACCCACATACCGCCGATAATTACGGCAATGCCGGGCAGATTCATAAACTCGGGATTATCTCTCTTAATAATCATGTGAAACTTATCACCGGCAGTCTGATAAACATGGTTAAGACCGGTGAGTATGCCGCCGTCGGGGGTTACCTTGTCAAGGGCAATAAAGGTGGTGATTAGTCCTCCGGCTACCAACAGAACAACCTGTATCACATCTGTCCAGGCGACTGCCGCCAATCCGCCCCAGATGGAGTATGCAGCAGCAAAAAGCGCCAATCCGATTATAAGCGGAAATATCATACTGCCGTCGCCGGATCCGACAATGGTATCCAATGCCTTGGCACCAAGAAATAGCACCGAGGTGAGATTGACAAAGATGAACAGCGCCACCCAGAATACCGCCAGAATGGTTTTCAGGTTGGTATTGAACCGCTTTTCGATAAATTCGGGAATGGTAAACAATCCCTGTTTGATGAAAATCGGCAGGAAATATTTGGCGACGACAATCAGCGTGATAGCGCCCATCCACTCGTAGCTGGCAATGGCCAGCCCGATTGCAAAGCCTGAACCCGACATGCCGATAAACTGTTCAGCCGAAATATTGGCGGCAATCAGCGAGGCGCCGATTGCCCAGAAAGGAAGGCTCTTTTTGGCCAGAAAGTAATCTTCGGCACTCTTCTTTTCTCCCTTTTTGCTGCGCGACACCCATAAACCCACAGACAGAATCAGCAATCCGTATGCAGCAAATATCACATAATCAATCACATGAAGGTTTCCCATAAGAAGTGGTTTAGTTATGTATAACTCGTGAAAAGATAAATCCGTTGAACGGTTTCCGATAAGCAAATATAAGCATAGATGATTAAAAAAGATGTAATGCTTTTCAGATTTTAGTCCGCTGAGGTGAAGTGGAGAGTAACCGGGAATTTTTTCATCACAAATCCACACAAATTATTGGTAAAAAATCATTTGTGGAAATTTGTGTCTCATTTGTGCCCATTTGTGGATAAAAATAAGGCGTCCTTTCAACACAAATT
>LUZO01000333.1 GCA_001603685.1 Bacteroidales bacterium Bact_23 | reverse complement strand
CCCCTCGAGGAGCCGGAGGGTCTCGACGGAGTCGTACCCCCCGGAGTTGTAGACGAGGGGGAGACAGAGGCCCAACTCCACCGCCGGGACGAGGGCCTCCAAAATTTGGGGTACGAAGTGGGTGGGGGTGACGAAGTTTATGTTGTGGCATCCGCCGTCCGCAAGGCAGACCATCATCTCTGCGAGCTTCTCGGGCGAGACCTCCCTTCCCTCGCCGAGCTGGCTGATGTCGTAGTTCTGGCAATAAACGCAACGGAGGTTGCAGCCGGTCATGAATATCGTCCCGGAGCCGTGGGCGCCCACCAGGGGCCGCTCCTCGCCGAAGTGGGGGGTGAAGCTCGATATCCGGGCGTACCGGCCGCTGCGGCAGTACCCCAGCTCCCCCTCCAATCGATTTACGCCACAGCCCCGGGGGCATATATCACAGCATTCAAGCCTGGCGAGAGCGGCCTCGGCCCGCTCTCGCAGCGTCTCGGGGGGCATCTGGTTGTAGCTTGCCAAGGGGGATCATCTCAAAAATGGAATCTTGGAATTACTTCATCTCTGATGGTAAATACTTTTGGCGGTGGACTCAAGAGGGCGTCGAAACCGACGATGGACCCCTGGATAGATATAACCGGATAATTTCGGCCATGAACACGACATCGCTGCTGACGGTGTCATGAGGAGTATAAAAATCGGGGAGAGGGCATCCCCGGGATACCCCCCGGAGACGTCAAGCTTCCGATGGACGAGATGCGCGCAATCCAAGAAACGATGGCGCCCGAGCTGGAGGAGATGGACGAGGGGACCCACGAAAATCTGATGAGAGATATCCGGGCGATTTACGAGAGGGATGACTCGGTTCTTAAGAGCTTCATCTACGAGCCGGTGGAGGAGTATCTGTAGCTGAGAGCAAAAGGAGCGCAGTCGATTCTATGCCCTGGCGATCCATTCGGCCCTGAACAACTCCTGCATACCTTATGCTGGCTTATATTCCAGATATTTATGCAATTGTGACGTTGAAACAAATTGTAACAAGGATAATAAAATTAGAGGAGGGCATCACCATGATGCCCTCTTTGCATAGCCCAATTTTGTCCTGACTCCCCTAGTCGAACTTTATGGCTCTATCGTAGACGATCTCCGAATAGGATGGCCCAGTCTTTGTAGACTCTTCCAGGTAGATCCTCCAGGCGATTAAGAGCGGCTGATCGAGCTCTAGGCCGTAAGTTCCAATTCCGTAGGGGACCTCATAACAGTATGGATCGCCATTACAATCCCTGGCAAACTTGTAGACGTAGAGGTATTTCACATTGGGATTATCGGGGAGGTACTCTTCGGCAGATCCTGTGAAATCCGCATCGGTAATTGCTTTGACGCCATTCCATATATCCGCTCCGTATAGGGCGAAGTTCGAGTATGTAGCCTTCCCTGTGGCTACATGATTAACCCCATAGACGATTATGAACTCATTGGTACCGTTACCCAAAGTAACTGGTGGATTTCTCAGGAAATCATAGTACTGTGATGTATCAGGGAAGGGCGGTGTCGGCGAAGAGACGGTTTGGTTTGCTGACCACAGATAGCAGGCATCGTTGTCAGGGCCCATGCCATCAATTCCTCTCTGAATGGCATCGATTCCCGGTTGGGCGAACACACTGGTCGGAAGCTCTGTAGCATTGAGTCCACTATATTTGTCAAGAATCGCAATCCTTAGCTCTTCGAGATCGTCCAGAAGATCGAACTCGGTCGTCCCCGTCCCACGGACTCTTAACTCTGGATAATCGTATGGATCAAGTTCCGCAGATTCATTGGGAGTAATCCTGAGAAGAACTGCCGGTATGTTATTGCGGTAGTCGTCGCCAGCTTGCTCATCCCTGTATAGGGCCGGGCGAATCAACATGAGAAACATATCAGAGTTTCCCTCTAAGCCCATATTCAGCATCGAAGATGGAAACACCTGGGTGTTAAATATGTCGGGCGAATACCCTGCGGATAGGCCCGCAGCCCGGATTCGTTGATCGATGCCTCTATCGGCCGTAGCGACCATCACAGTGGTCTGATAGAATGGATCTCCTACTGACCCATTGGGAGTTCCTTCGGTATTGATAACTAGATTGTTTACTGTATCGGCCAAAGGTGCAAAGATCCACCGATCCTCATTTTCATATGTCCTAGAGAGCAAGTAATGATCGAAACTGAAGTATCGGCACTCTGGTGGTGTTCTTCCTACGAAAATAAGAGCTTCATCTGGACCAAGATTCCAAAAAGCGGACGTGTCCTGAGGCATTCCAAGCGCTAGAGTTATCCTAGAGAATAGTTCAGGTACCTCAAGGCCAGGCGCTGGTGGAACAAAATACGTCAAATATTTTGTGGTAGGGTTGTTTCCATATGCAGAAGGTACCACACCCAAGTCGCATAATTTAATCAAATCCAAATATCCTATCCTGCCCTCTTGCACAGTGAACCCATCTTGTGCCAAGGCTTGCTTAAACGCTTCCACGTCTCCGATATCTACATTCTCTGCAAGGCTGGTTCCTATCAACACGGCGAATCCGACTACGAGCAGCATATAACCTCGCATACGCTAAGTCCCTCCGCCCTATATATTTCCAATCAAGTCTATTAAAAACTTCCGCCATGTAGGCGAGGATGCATTGGAGAATCGATATCATCCGCCAACAGGAAAGTATTTTTAAATCTTTGAGTTATTGATTATAAAAACTAACTATGATTGAATCGAGCCAGAGTTTTAAAGAAAGAATAACTTATTCAGCACCCAAAAATCAGTATCTCCAAATTTAATTAGTAGTATGTTACACGGCCAGTTCCAGAAAGCCGACTTCAAGTGACTTCTGCAATCGACATCGTTTTCTTGATTTTGGCACTCGGTGATCTCAATGGAGAGGTTCGAGGGCTGAGAGACGGTTTTTCACCACCGACCCCGGCCTATTTCGTGGAGAAGGTCGCCTCCATGCGGCGGTTGATCATGCTCTTCGAAAAGCCGGACGCCCTGAAACCCCTCGAAAGACCTCTTCGTAGCTTCGCCACATGTACCGCGACTTCGGGGGCGTCGAGTTTCTGGAGGACGAGATGTACACGATACTGGAGACGATGGCGCCCGAGCTGGAGGCGATGGACGAAGGGGACCCGCGAGGATCTGATGAGAGAGATCCGGGTGATTTACAGGAAGGACGATTCGGTCCTGAAGAGCTTCATGTACGAGCCGGTGGAGGAGTATCTGTAGCTGAAG
>LUZO01000332.1 GCA_001603685.1 Bacteroidales bacterium Bact_23 | reverse complement strand
GTTAAAATATTTAGACCAATTGAGCAAAGCGATAATTGGTCTATTATATTTTTTCAATCGGTATTAAAGGTTGAAAATCAAGATACTCCATAAAAAAAAAGCCCCCGGGAAAAGCAACCGGAGGCCTGATTTTATTAATCAAACTCATTTACAAATATCCAATTCAGGCGGGATTTTCAGTTTCTTCTGCGGGTTCCGCCTTAGGTGCTTTTTCTTTGGGTTTCTTTACGGCTTTTGGTTTTGGCTCAGCCTCTTTTACCGCGGCCTTTGCTTTTGCTTTTGGCTCTTCGGGTTTAGGCTGCTGCTTTTCGGTTACCACTGCTGATGCACCTTTGCGCGCTTTCCTGGGCCTGGTTATTCCATAGGAACCCAGGATGATCTTCCCACGCCTGGTTTTTTTATCTCCTTTTCCCATAAGATTTGAATATTTAAAAGTGAATTAAGAAGTAACGAACCGTAAAAATATAAAAATTACCTCATCTTATCAACAAATTATTGAATTTATGTTGAAAAACAGCTCCTTTTGAATCAAAAAAGGAACAAAATCCTCTTTTGCCATATTAAAAAAAAGGTTTACTTTTGCGCCACTAATTTTTAAAAGAAATGGCAAAAAAGACCGACTCCACAGAAGAAAAAATCATGGCCGTTGAGGAGGCCCTGAGTAAGACAGAGATTTTTATAGAAAAAAACCAGAAGCCCCTCGGAATTACCATTGGCGTTATTGCTCTGTTGGTTTTAGCATATTTTGGCTATCAGCGTTTTTACCAGATTCCCCGCGAAAAGGAAGCTCAGTCGCAGATGTTTATGGCTGAGAAATATTTTGAGATGGACTCCCTGAAGCTTGCCCTGAACGGTGACGGCATGTATCCGGGATTCCTCGGCATCATTGATGATTACGGTTCCACAAAATCAGCAAAACTGGCACACTACTACACCGGAATCATCCTGCTGAACGAAGGACAGTACGATGAGGCGATCAGCCACCTGAAGAAGTTCAAAATCAAGGATAACATGGTATATCCCATGGCAAAAGGTGCAATCGGCGATGCTTATATGGAGCTTGGCAAAACCGATGATGCAGCCGAAGCCTATCTGGAAGCTGCCGATACCTTTAAAAACGATTTCACCTCTCCCATGTTTCTGCAAAAGGCAGCCTGGGCTTTCGAGGATGCCGGAAAAACCGACAAGGCTCTTAAAGCTTACGAAAGAATCAACACCGAGTTCCCCCGCAGCACCGAAGCCAGAGATGTTGAAAAATATATCGCAAGGCTGAAAGGCAATTAATCTGCAGACTAAAAACTAAACGAAGCACCCGGAATCATCACCGGGTGTTTTTGTTTATGCGCACCGCTCGGAAAAATATACTAATTTCGCTCTATCATTATGCTTTCACAATGAACAGGGATATCAACATCATTTTCATGGGAACGCCGGAATTTGCGGTTGCATCGCTAAAGCATACCGTTGAGTCGGGGTACCGCGTTTCAGCCGTTGTTACCGTTCCTGACAAGCCTGCCGGCCGCGGCCTTAAACTGAAGCAATCGGCCGTTAAGGAATATGCCCTTGAACAGGGGCTTCCGGTACTTCAGCCGCAAAATCTGAGCGACCCGGAGTTCATCGGTCAGATAAAAAGTTACGGTGCTAACCTGTTTATTGTGGTTGCTTTCAGGAAGCTGCCCGAAGCTTTATGGTCGCTGCCTTCACTGGGATGCTTCAACCTGCACGCTTCCCTTCTGCCGCATTACCGCGGAGCAGCACCCATTAACCATGCACTGATCAATGGTGAATCCGTAACCGGTATAACCACCTTTTTTATTAATGCGGGCATCGATACCGGCAAAATTCTGCTGCAGCAATCGGTTGAAGCCGGCCCTGACGAAACTGCCGGCGAGCTGCATGACAAGCTGAAAGAGGCCGGTGCTGCGCTGGTTGTAAAGACCATTGCATGCATAGCCGAAAGCAAATGCAAGCCTGTGCCACAGCCTGAAGTCCGGGGTGCCGTAAAAACCGCCCCGCGCATTTTCAGGGAGCATTGCATCATAAACTGGAACAGGCCGGCTTCCGAAGTACACAATCTCATCAGAGGGTTAAGCCCGTATCCGGGTGCCATCGCTTTTTTAGGAGAGGGTGAAAATCAAAGGGAAACAAAAATTCTGAGAACTACGCAAAGCCATGAGGTTTGTGATATCCCGCCCGGCCATACCCGGATTATTTCAGGCAATCGCCTCCTGGTAGCCTGCAACGACTATTTTCTGGAATTGATAACACTTCAGCCGGCAGGCAAAAAAGCAATGCCAACTCCCGATTTTTTACGGGGATTCAGGGATGAAAAACTGATCTTTAAAGCAGCACCCGAAGCCGTTTAGCCGGGGATTCATCTGGTAGCACTTATTACACGAATTGTATTTACAATCGTTAATGCCGAATTGTATTTGCAAAACAGTCCGGGAAGCTGACCTAAGCGGCTGATTTAGCACTGTTTTCAGGGCTTTTTGCCCATAGTTATTAACAAACCGGCGGTTTTATCAACTTTTTTTAATGTTTTTTCTTAAAATGCTTGATTATAGCGATGAATAGCTTATATTTGCGTAAGGTTATCCAACTTTAGTATTCATTAAAATCAGGAAACAATGAACAAACAGGAATTAATTGCAGCCATTGCAGAAGAGTCGGGTCTGACCAAAGTTGATGCAAAAAGGGCTTTAGACGGCTTTATTGAAGCTACCACCAAGAGTCTGAAAAAAGGCGATCGCGTAGCTCTTGTAGGATTTGGTTCTTTCTCGGTATCAAAACGCGCAGCCCGCAAAGGTCGTAACCCACAGACCGGAAAAGAGATTAAAATTGCTGCCAAGAAGGTTGTTAAGTTCAAGCCTGGCGCTGAGTTATCAAAGACTGTAAAATAAGCAGTTTACACGCAAAGGAACAAAGGCCGCCTTTTAAACGAGGCCGGCCTTTTTTATTTCAATTGCGGCGGTTTTATTATCCACCAGAAAGCGGTATGGCAGCAATGCATCCTCCCCGGCATACTCAACCCCAACTCTAGGACCGATTTTCACCATCCCGCCGTTAAAGGTAAGGCCGGTCTCCTCCAGCCATAAACGCCCGGGCCGAAACAGTTCGATGCCGTTGTGGCTCAGATCAATTCCCATGGCTTTGGTTAGCTTTCCCGGACCTATGCCGTCTTTCAGAACATCTATTTCCTTTTTCCGCTGCAACTTTTCCGCCATAACATCAAGACCCTGAAGAAGATACAGGCCTCTTATCAGAATGGCATAAGGCTTGTTTCCGGGCCCGGCAACCACATTCAGCAGCGAATGAATTCCATAGCAGAGATAAACATAGGCAACCCCGCCTTCGCGATACATAACTTCGGTGCGCGCGGTACGCCTGCCGCCATATGCGTGTGATGCCCTGTCGGTTTCGCCAAGATACGCCTCAGTTTCGGTGATGATGCCGACACATCTCCCCTTTTCCGAAGCTGATATCAGCTTCATGCCAAGCAATCGCCGGGATAGTCCGACCACATCTTCAGTGATAAAAAAATCCCTTTCCGGAATATTATCAGCTGACTTCATCCTTTTTCCTCCATCTGAAAACTCCCTCCTTCACCGGCTCAATCTTATCGTTATCAACGAGCCAGGTTACCGCATTCACAACTTTCTCCTCACTGATTCTTGAGCAGGCTGCTATAAGTTGTTCCATACTGCATTCGTGCATTTTAAGCATTGGTTTGATTACCTCAATGATGTTATCAAATTCCAGCTCGCTTAACTGCGCCTTATTTCGCTCCAGACAGACATCGCATATTCCGCATCGCCGGCTTTCAGGCTGACCGAAATATGATATCAACATCCGGCTACGGCAATGGTTTGAGGAGGTGGCGTAATTTATCATTGCATTCAAACGCATTTCTGCCTCTTTTTTCCTGTTTTTATAAACATCCGGAGATATCCGCAAATCCACAGCCCTGACCAACTCAACCGGAAATGCAATCTGGGGCTTGTCGGTTTGGGGAATATAGGTGAGTATCTGCATCTTATGCAGATTTTCAAGCATTTGTACAATAAATGTTTCGGAAACAGAAAGCCGCTTTCCAAGTTCTGACTCGCTTATCGGAGCGGCTTCACTGAACACACCTCCGTATGACCGCAGAATGGTTTTAATCAGCGGATCATAATGTGCGTTTTCGACCTGAAACCTGTAAAGTTCATCTTTCCGGATATTGAAAACAAGCTTCGAGTGCGAAGTCATTGCTTCATTCATAATAATGTAGCCTTCCCGTTCGATGAATTTCAGCGAATTGTAAACCACTACGGGTTTAAAGCCATATTGGTTTGAAAAGCTGTTTATATCAAAAGTGTGTATGGTATCATATCCTGTTCCAGGAGCAAGGTTCAGGTGATTTCCCAATGCATTGTAGATATTCCGGATGACCTCGGGCTCCGGATAGGTCATTTCGAAATTGCGGCGCGCATCTATGATATCTGCCTCATCAAACAGCAATACCGCATAGGATTTTTTCTCATCCCTGCCTGCTCTGCCGGCTTCCTGGAAGTAGGCTTCGGGGGTATCGGGCAGATCGAGATGAACCACAAACCTGACATCGGGCTTATCAATTCCCATTCCGAATGCATTTGTCGATACCATCACACGAATGGCACCGCTTTTCCACCCGTTTTGCTTTCGCTCCCGATCTGCGGGAGGCAATCCGGCATGATAATAATCGGCCTTGATTCCGTTTCTGAGGAGCATCTCAGCTACTTCGCGCGTTTTCCGCCTGTTGCGCACATATACTATTCCGGTGCCTTTCACATTTGCACAGATCCTTAGCAGCCGGTTAATTTTATTCTCTTCTCTGAAAACAACATAGGCCAGGTTTTTCCGTTCAAAACTTCGCTCAAATACATTATTCTGCTTGAATTTCAGCTTATCCTGGATATCCTGCACTACATTCTTGGTGGCGGTGGCTGTAAGAGCCAGCACCGGCACTCCCGGAAGCCGTTCGCGAATTTCGGCAATACGCAGGTAGGGAGGCCTGAAATCGTAACCCCACTGCGAGATGCAATGGGCTTCATCCACGGCAATCAAACCTACCTTTATATGATCCAGAGCTACTTTGAAGCGGTCGGTAAGCAGGCGCTCAGGCGAAAGATAGAGAAACCGCGACTGATTGTGCAAGACATGGTTCATCGCCAGTTCAACTTCACGGGGGCTCATTCCCGAATAAACAGCCTCTGCCGGAATACCACGCGCCCTCAGGTTTTCAACCTGATCTTTCATCAATGCTATGAGCGGTGTAATTACCAGGGTAATTCCTTCAACAACCATTCCCGGCACCTGATAGCACAACGATTTTCCGCCGCCTGTCGGCAACAGCGCAAGCGTATCCCTGCCCGAAAGCACCGAACGGATGATATCCTCCTGCATCGGCCTGAATGTGCTGTAGCCCCAGTAGCGGGAAAGTACTTCATGTATGGATAATGTACTCATGCAATTGTTTGTCAGAATGGTTTAAGCCGGAACTTCACAGGGTATAAAGTTACAAAAACGGCTGAAATATCCGGAAAATGATTTTCACTCCGCAAAATGAGTGCAGCTTGCATAGCTTGTCCTTTCCCGGAAACGGCAGAATAATGAAATAAATGCTAATTTTGCTAAGGTTCTAATCCAGAAAAAATGGCAAAACCTGTTTTCCTGATTGGTTATATGGGCAGCGGCAAGTCAACCATGGGCAAGAAGCTTGCCCGTATTCTGAACTATGCTTTTGAAGATACCGATGCCCTGATCGAAAAGATGACCGGAAAAACGATTGATGAGATCTTTGGCAGCGAAGGCGAAGCGGCCTTTCGTATGCTGGAGCATTCGGTCATCAAATCGCTGACAAACAGAATTAATACTGTAGTGGCTACCGGTGGCGGAGCGCCTTGCTATTATGATAATCTGGATTTAATGCAACAGCAGGGAATTACCGTTTACCTGAAACTCCATCCCGAATCAATCGTAAAGCGTTTGAAACAATCGAAAACCAGGCGGCCGCTGCTGAAATATACTGACGACGACAGCCTGCTTCCGTATGTTATGCGCCATCTTGCACAAAGAGAAGAGTTTTACGAAAAAGCAAGGATCATCTTCAAAGGCGAGAATGCCGACCCGGAAGAGCTGGCAAGGCTAATAAAAACATACAGACAATAAAGCTTGATTATTTTTTCAATTCCAGCAGGCAGATGTTCTCCACATGATGGGTGTGCGGGAACATATCCACGGGCTGAACTTTTGTTATCCGGTATTTTTCGGCCATAAGGCTGATGTCGCGCGCCTGAGTTGCCGGGTTGCAACTTACATAAACCACCCTTTCGGGCGCTGCATCAAGAATTCCTTTTACCACCTTTTCGTGCATTCCGGCACGCGGCGGATCGGTAATTACCACATCGGGCCTGCCATTTGCCTCAATAAACTCAGCAGTCAGCACTCTGGCCATATCGCCGGCGAAAAACTCCGTATTTATGATGTTGTTTACTGCCGAATTGGCCCGCGCATCGCCAACCGCAGCTTCAACATACTCTATACCAATAACTTTCGCCGACTGACGGGCAACAAAGTTAGCAATGGTACCGGTGCCGGTATATAAATCATAAACGATTTCCTTTCCCGTAAGGCCGGCGTACTCTCTGGCTATGCTGTATAATTCGAGCGCCTGTCCGGAGTTGGTCTGAAAAAACGACAACGGGCCAATCCTGAATTCAAGGCCATCCATGGTTTCAGTCATATGGGGCAGCCCGCTGTAAAAAACAGGCTCGAGATCATTTACGGCATCATTCTTCTTTTGGTTCACCATATAATATAGTGAAGTAATCTCCGTAAAAGTTTCCGAAAGGAATTTCATTACCTCTTCAATGATAAGCCTGTCATCCGTTCCGAACACCATGATGACCATCAGATCGCCGGTATTTGAATTCCGGATGATGATGTTCCGGAGATCACCCTCAAACTTGCGGATGTTGTAGAAACTGTATTCTTTTTTTATGACGAACTCCTTAATTGCCAGCCTGATACGATTAGAGATATCCGACTGCAGATGGCAATGCCTGATATTGAGAACCCTGTCGAACATTCCGGGCATGTGAAAACCAAGAGCGCGTGCATCTCTTTCTTCCATCGGAAGATTCATCTCTCCATCGGTAAGCCAGCCGTTGGGCGAGAATGTAAATTCCAGTTTATTGCGATAATACTCCGAGCGCGGCGATCCTTTTATGGGTAATATTTCAGGAAATTCGAGATGGCCAATCCGTTTGAAATTATCCTCCACCTGCTTTTGTTTGTAGTACAACTGCCTCGAATATTCAAGATTTTGCCATTTACATCCGCCGCATATCCCAAAGTGGCTGCAAACCGGCTCAACCCGCATTGGCGATTGCCTGTGAAAACGGATAACCCGGCCTTCCAGAAACCGGCGTTTTTTTGAGATAACCCGGATATCACAAACATCGCCGGGGATTGCATATGGCACAAACACCACCATATCATCCACCCTGGCCACCGCTTTGCCTTCAGCGCCAATATCAATTATCTCCACATTCTCAAGAATCAGCGGACCCTCGTTTTTTGCTTTTCTGCCCATTGTGCAAAAATACAACATTCCATATTTGTCTCGTGACAAAAATGAAACCGCTCAGGCAGAAACAAAAAACAGGCCTCCCTAAGGAGAGCCTGTTTGCTTCTAGGATTAGCCGGTATTATTGCGCCGGAATCACTTTATAGGTCATTTTCCACAGATTGGCGGTAATCTTGTACTTACCGGGAGCCGGGATGGGAATTGCAGCAGGATCCGGATCTGCTTCCGTTGATCTGAGCACAAGGCTTCCGCCATCGCCTGTTCCGGCATCATTGGTACCATATTGCGGAGCCCACTGTCCAAGCGTTTCGATAAACTTGAAGTATGAACCTCCGCCAAGATTTACGGTAATTTCAAAAACACCCGGCGACAACTTGGTCATTGGCAGAGCTGCGTTATTGTCCCAGCCGGCCGGAGTTCCGTCACCCAGCAGATACAGGGTTTCCGATGCCTTGGTAATGGTGTACTTCAGGGTTGTAATGTCAGCTGTAATCCTGTAATCGCCGGCTACAGCCGGAGCAGGGATTGCCCTTGGATCATCAACATCCTCGGTAGGACGATAAACCAGCGGGCCCTCTACATCTGTTCCGCTTTCGTCGGTGCCCCACTGCGGAGCCCATGCACCCAGATTTTTGATAAACTTAATTTCACCACCACCACTCAGTTTAGCCACAATGGCAAATTTGGTTTCCGTGAATGCATACATCGGAATGGCGTTTGAATTATCCCAGCCAACCTCGGTTGCACCACCAAGCAAATAAATGGGCGGGAGCAATACCTCAGCTGCGAATGGGGTTATTTTCAGCTTGATTGTTTCCGAAATTGCATTATCGTAACCCGACTGATCGGTAATATCGGCCTTTATCCTCATTACAAGGTTATGAGCCTGGCCCGGTGTCAGTCCCATGGCAAGCAAATTACCGTTTAAGGCAGCTACTGTCATACTGAAGCTGGTTTCGGTAGTTGACACCAGGGTTACCGGACTTTTAAAATTATCGGCTTCGGTATCAAGCTGAACGGTATAGGTTACGGATCCAAGCTTGTCAGAATTAAGCAAATGCCAGTTCCGACCGGCTTCTGCCCTGTAATCGGCAGCAACCCATGAGATTTTCTCCCACAACTGATTCTGCTGCTCCTCATACAATACATATTCTGCATTATTCGAAGGAGCTAAAACAACCGGATGATCCACATTTCCCATGTCCAGAACCGGCTTATCCCCTTCTTTTTCGCAGGAATTGAACATTAAAATGCCTGCAAGGGCTATGATGAAAAACAATGTTTTTTTCATGATCTTATCAATTTTGAATGATTAATAACCAGTATTCTGCTTCAGGTTCGGGTTTGACGACATTTCAGCAGAAGGTATGGGATAAAGGTTTCTGAAACTTCCGCTTGCTGCTCCTTCAGGAACTTTACCCTTCCACTGCCACAGATAGTTTGAAGTGGTAAACATATCGTAGCGGATAAGGTCGGTTCTGCGGTGGCCTTCCCAGTAGAGCTCGCGTGCGCGTTCATCCAGGATGAAATTAAGGGTAAGGTCGCCGGCTGATATGTTGCCGTCGGCAGCACCATAAGCGCGGGTACGAATCTGGTTAACCAGGTCAAGTGCCCTTCCCTGGCTTCCGCCACCACCACGCAATACAGCTTCGGCATACATCAGATAGGCATCGGCCAGACGGAATACCGGATAGTCGGTGCATACAAAATCAGGATGCGGGAATCGTGCCGGTGAGCCATCCTTGTTCACATTTTTGAATTTGGTAATGGCATAACCATGGGTAAACTCGCCGATATCTTCAATTTCAAGCGACTGGCCGTCGGTCCAGAACATGGCGCGCTTGTCGTAAGCTGAACGGGTAATGGTATAGGTGTAATCGGGTTTACCAAGCTTCATGGTGATTACATAAGTACCGGCAGAGGGAATTGCAATATTGGCGCCACCTTCTTCGAGAATTCCGTCGGCTCCGTTATCTCCGTAATTTAACCCCCAGTCATCGTTGGCTCTGAACTTGATTTCACCGGCGTTAAGATCGAGCATTGCAGTCCACAATCCTGTATCCTTATCGTAGGTCATATTCTGATCATAATCCCAGCCACCGGCTGTTGCCGATCCGATTACTCCCCAGTCGGTCTTAACCATGGTATAGGTAAAGTTATTCAGGTCCACATTCAATTTGTAGTATCCGGTTTCCGGCGCTACGATGTTTGCTCCGTTCTGGTCGAGCGTTCCATCGGCCCCATCATCACCATAATTGACATCCCATGACGGGCCATCGGTGAATTTGAACTGATTTCCGGCTTCTGCCCAGATGTAACCTTCATAATTGCCATCGCTGTTTACCGATGCAAGCTGAGCGGATTCGCCCGGATTCCAGCTCGGATCCATATAGTCGCCCGGCACATAAATTACAGGGTAGTTATTTCTGCTCTTTTTGGGTTTGGGTGAGTTGTAGAGCCCGGCACCAACATTGGGATAGAACTTCTGAACGAAAGCCTTGGTTGTGCGCAAACCGCCCCAGCCCCCGCCAACGCCAAAGTCGGCGGCCGGCATTGTACCTCCGATTGCAGCATGAATCAGGTAAACCATTCCGCCGTATGAACGGGTATATTCTCCATCGTAGTTAATCGAAAAGATCATTTCGGGGCTGGTATTGTTATCGGCCATGAAATTGTCTGAATAGGCGGGAGCGAGCGAGTAACCGGCATCCAGCACTTTTTCAAGATAGGTAATGGCATCTGCATAACGGTTCTGTCCGGTATAAACCTGAGCATTCAGGTAAAGTTTCGACAGCAGCATCCATGCAGCACCCTTATCGGCACGGCCATACATAAATCTCGGGCTTCCGAGGTCGCCTTCAATCTCCTTCAACTCTTTTTCAACGTAGTTAAAGAGTTCTGTGCGGCTGATCTGATTCGGGAAGAAGGCTCCGGGAGCATCATCCTCGGTAACGAATGAGGGATTTCCAAACAGGTCAAGCGCATGCCAGTAAGAAAGCGCCCTGATAAAGCGGGCTTCGGCAAGATATTGTTTGTATTCGTCCTTGCCGACGGTATTCCTGATAAACTCATTCGAAAGAGATATAGTAAAATAAATCCTCGAATAAAGTGCAGTAATGAACACATCGTTCGGCGCCCAGGTCTGCCAGTGGAAGTCCTTGATTGTGGCATCGTTCCATGCAATTACCGCCTCATCGGTGGCAAGTTCCTGAGCATTCCAGTACTGACGCAGATAGTTGGAGAAGCCCTCGTCAATACCTTCAATATCAGGCTTTCCGGCAGGTCCTTCCTGGCCGCTGACTGCATATGATGCATAAAGCTTGGCCAAAGCCTGAAGGTAAGCCTCGGGTGAATTAAACACATTGGTGGATATGGGCAACTTCTTATCCAGAGGTTCAACATCCAGATCCTTCAGACAGGATGTTGCAAGGACTACCATCGCAAGGGCAGCCAATGATATTTTGAGATATTTTTTCATCGTTAATACCTGTTAAAAGTTAATATTTATACCCAAAACGAATGTCCTGGCACGGGGATAGATGTTGTCGTCGATTCCGCCGCTGACCTCCGGATCCAGTCCGTTGTACTTCGTAATGATAAACGCATTCTGTACGGTAAGGCTGAACCTGGCATTCAGTTTCTCTGTAAAGAGCTTGTCCACATTGTAGCCTACGCTGATGTTGTCGAGCCTGAAGAATGAGGCATTTTCAACATAAAAGTCAGACCAGTACTGAGGATTAACGAATTTGGTCAGGTTAACCTGCGAGGGTACATTATTAAAGAATCCGGATTGGTTGTAAAGGCTGCTGTACACTGCCCTGTCTGATGCCACATTATTATACACATAGTTTCCAAGGTTGATTCTGGCCGAAACCATGGCATCAAAATTCTTATACCTCAGACTTGAAGAGAGGCCCATTGCAAAATCGGGGGCCGGTTTTTCGTAGTGATACTTGTTTTCCTCATTCCCGGCAACATTTCCGCCTTCGCCGCTTCTGTCGATATAAAGACCTTCGATGGGCATGCCATTCACATCATAAACCTGCTGGAATACAAAGAATGAGCCTGCCGGATAGCCTACACTGTTGCGCTGGATAAAGTTTCCAACACCGCCGCTGATACGGCCAACGGGAACTCCGTTGAAATCAGGATCGTCGGTCATCAGCAGTTTGGTAATCTCGTTTTTGTTGTATGATACATTGTATCCGATGTTCCAGGTTACATCCTTTGTAACTACCGGCTTCACATCAATCAGGAATTCAACACCGCGGTTTTCAAGCGACCCCACATTGGTAGTAAGGTAGTTCGAGAAGTTGGTACCCGATGCGATGGGAACATTGGCAATCAGATCTTCCGTTTTCCTGTAATATGCATCAATGGCTCCGGTCACCCGGTTTTCGAAAAATCCGTAATCAAATCCGATGTTGTAGGTTGTGGTGGATTCCCACTTAATATTTTTATCGTATGGGTTCGGCCTGTAGGTCAGATACCACTGATCACCAAACTGATAGGCGGC
Source organism: Bacteroidales bacterium Bact_23 (assembly GCA_001603685.1). GTDB lineage: Bacteria > Bacteroidota > Bacteroidia > Bacteroidales > Lentimicrobiaceae > Lentimicrobium. Next base: position 2,114 of record LUZO01000332.1, on the reverse strand, counting down.
TGTTGGATCGCTGATCTGATAAATGGCCAGATACGGATAGTAGTTTCCAATCTCCTGCTGTCCTGTAACACCCCATCCAAGACGAAGTTTCAGGTCGGAGAGATTGTCGTATTTGCTGAAGCATCTTTCGTTATTCATTTTCCATGCAAAAGCAACCGACGGGAAAAGTCCCCACCTGTTTTCCTTTGCAAATCTGGACGAACCGTCGTTACGCAGGGTGAAAGTCAGCAGGTATTTGTCTTTGAGGCTGTAGTTCAACCTTCCGAAGAATGAAATCAGATAGTTTTCGTTGATATAATCCGTATAACGGAGGCTGTCCTTGTCAATATTTCCCTGATAAGTCCTTGTCCAGCTGGTTCCTTCACGCTGGAAATGCTGCCATGAGTAACCGGCTGTAGCATCAATCTTACTGTCGATTGACGAAATATCCTTCACATAATTGAAGTAGAAATCGAGCAGTTCCATCTTTTTCTTCTGGGTATAATCGGTATAGCGGCCAATTCCATCCCTGAAGGTGAATGCTGCATCGGGAGGGGCATTGTTAACCCCTTCGCTGTTCGAGTAATCAAATCCGAGGTTCAGGATAGCCCTGAGGTCGGGCAAGAAGTGCATTTTATAATCGAACTGTGCATTACCGATTGCCCTGTTTACAGTTGAGTTGTTTTCGGTCTGCTCAAGCAGTGCCACGGGGTTGCTCACTCCAATCGGGTTGGGGTTTCCGTTGGGGTTCATTGAGCCGTCGGCCAGGGTATCGCTGAGATTCACCCATGTGAAGTAACCTCCGAATTTGGTATTGCCGTTTTTCACCGGCTGTGTGGGGTCGAATGCCACGGCAGATCCAACAGCGCCGTAATCGCTGTACTGCTGTTTCTCCTGGCTGCCTTTAATATTGAGGTCAAGCTTCAGATGTTTATCCAAAAGGGTTGGATTAAGACTCAGCGCTCCGGTAGTCCTTTTCATATTGGTTTCGCGCAGAATACCATCCTGATCGGTAAAGCCGACTGATACGCGGTAAGGCAGTGATTTCAGGTTTCCGTAGAAACTCAGGTTGTGGTCCTGAGTCAGTGAGTTGCGGTAAATCTCATCCTGCCAGTCGGTATTTTCATTGCCCAGCCTTTTCAGCGCTTTATCGCTCAGGCCCGAGAGGCCCTGATTTTTAAGATCTGTAGCCAGAGCACGGAACTCATCTCCCGAAAGGAGTTCTATTTTATTGGGAACAGTATTCAAACCAATACTTCCGTTATAACTGATTCTCAGCTTATCGGCACCGGCGCTGGTTCCTTTTTTGGTTGTTATCAGAATTACCCCGTTTGATGCCCTTGAGCCGTAAATTGCGGTGGCAGAAGCATCTTTCAGTACGGTAAACGATTCGATATCGTTAGGATTGATGGCAGCCAGCACATTGCTCGATCCTGAGATACCGGTATTGTCGATGGCAACTCCGTCGATTACAATAAGCGGGTCGTTGCTGGTATTCAGCGAAGAACCGCCCCTGATGCGGATGGTTGCACCGGCTCCCGGGCTTCCGCCGCTGCTGGTAATAACCACACCGGTGGTTTTACCGGCCAGCAGTTCCTGCGGAGTGGTGATGGCTCCACGGTTGAAATCCTTCGATGAAACAACGGCAACCGAACCGGTCGCATCTGACTTCTTTACTGCTCCATAACCAATGATTACAGCTTCCTCAAGTTCAGTAACCGAAGGAACCAGAAAAACATTGATGGTGGTTTGTGCTCCTACCTCTATCTCCTGAGTGTTATACCCTATAAATGAAAAAGCCAGCACAGCACCCGGCTCAACATTCAATGTGTATTTTCCGTCAATGTCGGTAATGGTACCCGTAGAGGTGTTTTTTACGAGGATGGAAACCCCCGGAAGGGATTGACCATCTCTTGCATCCGTTACCTTGCCCGATACCCTGATCCCCTGGGAATAGCCATGAGATACGAATGCCAGGCCAAGCAACAGAAACAGAACTTTCAGCAATTCATAATGCTTCTTCATAATTCTGGTTTTGATTGGTGGTTTGTTTTGTGTTAATTGAAAATTATATTATTTCTGACTTAAAATTCAACTTTTAAAAAAGTAAAAATCTGAACAGGCCCATTTCCAAT
>LUZO01000331.1 GCA_001603685.1 Bacteroidales bacterium Bact_23 | reverse complement strand
CGTTAATGCCGATGGTTAAAATATTTAGACCAATTGAGCAAAGCGATAATTGGTCTATTATATTTTTCCAATCGGTATTATTCCCCGTAAAAAGATGTAAGCCCGTTTTGAATCAGGGAAATCGGAATACCCGGAAACAGGTTTAGCTAAACAAATTTTCAAATCAGCCGGAGTGAATTGGGGTTCTATGCATACAGCTTCCGGACAATTTGTACCTCAGCCTGATTCATATTCCGGCGCTGTCGGAAGAGGGCGTTTTGGTTCCGCCACGCGGTGTATACAGTTTTGTGGAGTTCTGTGTTTTCCGCATTCGCGGGATCAACAATTCGTGCTTTTGCGACTACTTTCTTTTTTGCCACTAAGGCACAAAAGCACTAAAATGCACAAAAGCTTCCTTCTCTTTAGTGGGATTCCGTGCTTTCCTGTTTTTGTGGCAACTTCTTTTTTGCCACCAATCGAATATCCCGCCGGCCGGGGCCTTAATTTCCACTCATCACTCATCCTCCGCGGCGGATCTGACCTCCGACTTCTGGCCTCCGGAAATCAAAAACCGGCAATGATCAGAAAATAATCATTGCCGGGCAAACTATATGCTAAACAACAAACTACTTATTCGCCGTATCGGTTTAAACCGGGGAAGAAGAATTAGTTTTTCCCGATATAAACTTTATTATTCACAACATTACCGTTGGCATCGGTCATGCTAACGATATAAATACCGGCGGGCAACTGCGATACATTAAAGATGGCAGCTTTTCCATTGATATTTCTGTCCATAACAATCTGTCCCTGAAGGCTAACAACTTTCATGTTGCTAACGATTCCGTTCAGCAGCAGGTGATCGCCCTTAACAATGGCTTTCATCGGATTGGCTTGCTGGGCAGGCTTGTCGATTCCTGTAACAACATCCAGCTTCAGAACCCAGTTATAGGTGGTAAGTCCGGCAACTCCAATAATGGTTTTTCCATCAGCAGAAACGCTGAATACATTACCCAGCTCATCGTAACCGGTCTCTTCGGGAACACTCAGACCATACTCAGCCAAAAGCCATGCATCAAGTGAAGTCCAGTAACCGTTTTTCAGGATCAGCGCCGAACGGATGGGGTAATTCAGCGGGGTGGCTCCAAACAGATTTCCGAAATCATCAGCAGCAAAAGAAGCAACCTCAGCATCGTCGGCAAACAGCTCAACAACATCGTTTTCAACATCATAACGGAAAGGGCAGTAATATTCGTTTGTCCAGATTTCCTTTACATAATACATATCACCGGTTACCCATTTTCCGTTGCGGCTCATCGATAATACATCGTAGAAGTTGTACTCGTCGCCACCCTGATCAGGATCGTACCACTCTGCACCAAACATATTGTATTCGCCATTCTGAAGAAGGAAAGCGGTGCGGTTGGGCAGGATATTATAGTTCAGACATCCCAGAATGGTGTTTCCGTCGTTTGAAACAGACACAATTTCATTGAAGTAGGCGTTATCACCCATTTTATCCTCTTCAGGGAGGTTCAACTCAACGAGCTCGCCGTTTTCCCAAACACAGGCATAGGCATCACCCATGCTGGGTGTAAATGCGCGTCCGGCCATTTTTGATCCATCGGCGGTAACTGCGTGAACCTCTCCGGTTACATAACCATTAGGCATTGGCAATTCAGTCCAGGTTCCGTTCATCCAGTATGCAGGCTTTTCGTTATAGCATCCCACAACGATCAAACCATCGTCAGTGACATCAAATGCACCTGCCGGCTGATCATCAGCGGCAAGTTTCTGAGCCTCGTAGGTTTCCAGATTCCACAGGGTTGCCTTGTAGTATATGGCATCAATAAGTGTATATCCAACAGCCCATTTTCCGTTGGAAGATACTTTGCGCATAATGGTTCCGTCATTCGAAATAACAGGCACCAGAGTGGCTTTCTGTGCATAAGCTGCACCGGTTCCGATCAGCAGAATGCCAATCATAATGTTTAAAAGTAATGATCTTTTCATCTTTTTGGTTTTTTGGTTTTTTGAATGAACCATCTGATTCAACTGGTATTAATTAAAACAATTAAGCGTGTTGATGGTTTAGCAGAGCATTTTTGCTGTTTCTCCGGATTGTAACAGACAAGTAAACGAGAGACCACTGAATCCGACGGAATTGCGGTACAATATTACAGCAAACAAAACTTTCAGGCTAAATTTTAACAAGCACTTTACTGCTACCAGGGCAGAAAACTGCTACAACAATACTGCTACACAAAATGCTTTATTGCTGTTTTAAAGGTTGTTAAGGAATTCTACCAGGGAGATATCCTGATTTGATATTTCCAGTTTTTTTCTCAGGCGGGTACGAGCCACTTCAATGCTTCTGATGCTTTGTCCGGTTATGGCGCCTATGTCCTTGGTCGTCATATTCAGGCGCAGAAAGGCACAGAGTCGCCTCTCGTTGGTGGTAAGATTGGAGCAGATTTGCTGCAGCTTATCGTAAAAATCGTTGTGTACCTGCTGAAAACGAATTTCAAACTCATCCCACACCCGATTATCCCTTGTTGTGTCAAGGTCGTGAACTATCTCCCTGATAAGCTTTTTGTTTTGGTCACTGAAAGTCGGGCTGGCCTCCAGAAGGCGCTGTGTGATGCTGTTCATCAGCTCATTTCGCTGAATCTGATACATCACGGCTGTAGCCAGCTCTTTGTTTTTAAGTTCGAGCTCCGATTTCAGCCTATCCTGGCTTAACTGAAGGTTGTTGTTCACCAGCTCGGCATTCGATTTTTCGAGCAGCGAACGCCTGAGGCGCGACTGCGTCAGAAAATAAAGCAAGCCGGCAATTACCGCAGCCAGAACCATAACTATACTAAGGTAAAGGTAGCGCAACTCTTTGCGTCGTTGCTCTTCAAGCTGAAGTTTCTGCCGCTGTTCAAACTGATAGGTCAGCTCACGGCGGGCAATTGCATGGCTGGCCTCTTCGCGGCTGATCAGCTCGCTTTGCTCCTTGAATAAGATGTAATATTTAAGTGCCGAATCTGAATTGCCTTTTTCGTAGTAATTGTTAAACATTCCCTTGTAAATCCCCTCGAGCAGCGAATTATTCCCCGTTTCTCGGGCAAGTTGCAAGGCATTCCGGTAATTTGCCAGCGCTTCGGATGTTTTACCCTGATGCTCGTAATAAAATGCCAGATTCCGGTATGAGGATGCCAGGCCGTTGATGTCCCTTACATCCTCCCTGATTTTCAGCGCTTTTTGTATCGATTGAAATGCATCCTCATACTGTTCCAGATTGGTATATGCCTTACCAAGGTTGTTCAGCAGCGATGCCATGCTGTAAGCATTGTTTCTGAGCGATTCCATCAGTTTCAGCCCCTCGTTGAAATAAATGACCGCCTTCTGGTTGTCATTCTGCTCCAGTGCAATCACTCCCAGATTGTTATAAACCCCGGCCAATCCGCGGGCAATGGTTGTATCGCCCTTTTCACCGTACTGCTTCGAAAGGTACTGCAGTGCCGAGTTAAGCGGTTGTTCTAGGCTATCGTGCTGATTGGCAGCATATTTTACGGCACTTATGTTTACCAGCGCCGTAACAATCTCCTGGGTGTCTTCTTCCTCCCGGGCAAGTTCAAGGCACCTGAAAAAGTGGTTGGCTGAGTTTTCGAGCAGGCCGGCCTCGAAACAGACAATACCGGCATTGTGGCTGGCTTTAAGAATCTGTTTCCTGTCTTTGGTCTTTTCAGCGATTTTTAAAGCCAGATCGCTGTATGTCAAAGCCTTCTCAGGCTGGTTGTTCGATAATGACGATGAAATTTCTACCGCCACCCGTATTTTCACACTATCAACCGAACTACTGTTGAACAGTGATTCCAGCGAATCAATATTCATTCTTTTCTGGCCATATGCAACCGTTATGGCTGCCAACAGCGCAATGAATAAAAAAATAAATCTGAACCTGTTATTCATTGCAGGATTGATTTTTCAGCAGTTGCTGCAGATTACCTCAACTTATACGAATTGTATTTGCAAAACAGATCAGACTGTTTTGTAAATTACAATCGTTAATGCCGGTGGTTAAAATATTCAGAACAATTATCGCTCTGCTCAATTGGTCTGTTATATTTTTCCAACCGGTATTATCCGATGTAAAAATACAACTTTCGGGATAGCGGAGACAATTCGCACCTGAACCTGACAACTAATTAACGAAATAATAGGGTTTATTGTTTCATTTTATTGTTCAGCAGGCCAGCTAAAAGCGAATAATACCGCAATCAACCGGAAAGACAGAACACATCATCAATACATCATTTTCAATGATTTAATCTGAATGCTGATAACTCCTTCGGCGCTAATGAATGGCTTTAATCCCTCAGGGGTGAGCAGAATTTCGTCAACAGTAAGTCTTTCAAGTACTCCTTTCATATTGATTCCCTCAACAAGTTCATAATTCCTGAGCATTTTATTTGATTCGCCGAACATCATTCTGATGTCTTCTGCCATGGGCCATTTCATCTGCTTTGCAATCATATTCCTGAACCCGCCCTGATACAGCCAGGTTGCCGATTTTACCAGAATATTTCTTGTAGCCACATCAAAATCGAAGTCCTTGAGGTAGAGTGTCGAATCCTGAGGATTGAAAGCCGGAACTCCCTTAAAATAAACTGTTCCCCTAAAACTGCCCGACAACCTTGCCTCCGCTACCATTTTACCTTTGCTGCCATAGAAGTTCATCTCTTCTATCTTCACCTTTTTCCCACCCTGACTAAAGGTCTGTCCGGTCAGAAACCGGCCTGCCTGATGGTTCATCTCACTAAAAGGAATATCTACAGAAGCGTTTATAATCATCTTATTATCAATATTCTCACTAATAACAAGGCCGGGAAGAGGGCCTGTCGGCTTTACTACCGGCTTTTCGCCCAACGCAGCTTCAATCACTGATTTCATACCCATCCGGACACTTACCACGCCGTTCTTTACCGTTATAGGGGAAGCATAAAATCCCGAATGTTCCACACTAAGCCACGCCCGGTACTCCTCGTCAAGCAACAAGGGCTGATTCATAATCTGCCACACCTCATTGGCATACGGCCACAAATCGAAATACTCCCTGAAAACATCGTCAATGTTCTTGTTCAGAGTGCCGGTATTCTTCTGAATAACGCGATCAGCCACATACCTTACCGGAACATTTATTCCTGCAACTTTGATTTTTGGCTCCTTAATCCATTCATAACCGGTGGTTTCCGTTTTTGTACTTACACTCCAGTTCGGATTCAGCGTAACCGCCGTTCTGAACATCATAGCCAGAGCACCGTTGAACTCCATATAGTCTGACAAGGTAATACCAAACTTTGTAGTTTTATAACCAGCCTTTATCCACAACTTGAGCGGTACACGATAGATAAGGATATTGTCCTGCATGGTTAGCTGAATTTTTCCCTCTTTCCATGCTTTCACCATCATATTCACCCCGTTACTCTCTTCAATCCCGTTGTCTTCATAAACCAGCCCGGTGAATACGCGGTTTAACTCTTCCTGAATATCCGATAATTTAGCCTCCGCCGTAAGGCCAACCATCGAAGGTTTTGCTCTTACCACCACAGGCTGATACGATTCGACAGGCTTCTCAATTTTAACAGTGGCACATGATGCCGCAAACAAAAGCAGCGTAACTCCTGACAGATTTAAAATTCTTGTAACAATCCACTTCATAAATCTTTACGGATTGATGTGTTTGAATGGATGATTTTTGTTCGCGGGTGCTTTTTCAGATAGTTTTTAATTATCTGACGGGTATCCCGGTTGTCTTTATAAGGTTTTATGCAATTGGCAAGTTGTTCAATATCAGCAATATCATTTTTATAAAGATATCCAAAGCCGCAATATCTTCCCGCCTCAATCTTAACAACGGCGGCTTCATCCTGGTTACGGCCCTTTTCAATGATATAAAAATCCTGATGCCTGAAACCCGAAAGGCGAATGGCCGCATCTACCCTCCGGTTATACTCGTCTGGGCTCTCCTGGCCAATGCAGGCGCCCCGGCACTGCTTTATTCCAAACTGAAAGCAGGCATCGGGCGAATCGTACAATCCGCACAGCTTCTGGCACAGCATAAACCTGTCAACCAGGCTGTACAAATAATTTTTGGCATGAGCCATCGAGGTGAAACAGGTTATGGGGAGTTTCCCGTCAAGCTGATAGCCGATGGTAAGGCGATGATACCCTTCATCATCGTAATAATCGAACAGGCAGAAACTGAAGAACGAGCGCCGTTGTGCCCGGTTATACACCGGTTTGTGCTTTTTTATTTCATCCGACTCGAGGAGCAGCGCCACCAGTTCGCTTCCGGTGTGCTCATAACTTACCGATGCGGTACGGCTTTGCATCTCAACCGCCTTTACTGTTTCGTTATTCCTGAAATGCTGCAGCAGCCGCTCAAACATATTTTTGCTCTTGCCGATGTAGATAATCCGGCCGTTTTCATCGTGCAGGTAATAAACTCCCGTCTCCTCGGGAACCTCCATAATCATTTCGGGTATTTTATATCCCGACAGATTCTCAATTGCTGAGGGTTCTGTTTTCAGCAGCAGTTCAAAAAGACGGGTTGTCGCCAGGGCATCACCTGCAGCGCGGTGCCGGTTTTGTATTTCAATCCCAAGCTGACGACACAGTTTACCAAGGCTGTACGAAGTCATACCAGGGAGCAGCTTTCTGCTCAGTTTCACGGTGCAAATGGTCGGTCGCCGGTAGTTATAGCCCAACCGCCTGAATTCATGCCGGATAAACGTATAATCGAACGCAACATTATGCCCGACCAGGGTCGCTCCCTCTGTCATTTCAACTATTTTCCGGGCAACTTCATAAAAATGCGGGGCCCCTGCCACCATCTCATTGCTGATTCCGGTAAGGCGGGTAATCATGTAGGGTATGGGCTGCTCCGGATTTACCAGTGTAGAGAATTCATCCACAACCTTCTCTCCGTCATGGAGATAGATTGAGATTTCGGTGAGGCGCTCGTTAACAAAACTGCCTCCGGTGGTTTCTACATCTATAATGGCAAACATGGCATACAAATGTAGTGAGGTTAAACGATTATCCGAAATACAGAAATATAGTTTCTCGACAGAACTTTTGCGGCTACAAACCGATATGCGGTAATAAAAAACCCGGCATCCGTTTCCGGACACCGGGCAACCATTAACCCATAAAACACGCGTTAATTACTGAATTTCAATCTGTTTTGCAGGCTTTACCTTTGCTTCTTCCTTTTTGGGAATGTAAATCGACAGCACGCCATTGTTGTGGCTGGCCGAAATCTTTTCAGCATCTACAGTCTGCGGCAGACTGAAAGAACGGCAGAAGGAAGTATAGCTGAACTCGCGGCGCATGTAACGCTCTTCGTTTTCCTCCGATTTTTCTTCTTTCTCCGAAGAGATGGAGAGTACATTGTTCTCCAGATTGATGTGGAAATCCTCTTTGTTAAGGCCGGGAGCGGCTACTTCGATGCGGAAATCTTCTTTCCCTTCAACTATATTTACAGAAGGCATGTTTATGCCGGGCTGTGAATCAAACAGGTTGGGAAGAAAATCCCTGCCGAAAAACTCATCTACAAAACTTGGAAAAGTGGTTCTGTTTCTTAAAATTGGTAACATGGTTTTATCCTCCATTTTTTTAGTAATACAATTTGTTTTGATCTGGAATAGTCAAAATTTATGCCGGAGGAAAAACAGCCCGGTTTTAATGAAAAATGCGCCATTATGGCGCATTTAGTTAACATTTGTTGTATTATTATGCCATTCTGGCATATTACAGCATCTGATTGTTCAGGCTCATTCTTATTTTCGAAGTCAGAATATCAATGGCAACATGATTTGCACCGCCCTGGGGAACAATAATATCGGCATACCGCTTTGTAGGTTCAATAAACTGAAGATGCATCGGCTTAACAAATTTCTCGTAATGTTCAAGAACCTGCGAAAACGATCTTCCCCTCTCCTCAATATCTCTTCTGATGATCCGCATCAGGCGGTCGTCAGGATCGGCATCCACAAAAACCTTTATATCCATCCGCTCCCTTAGCCTTGGGTTCGACATAATGAGGATTCCCTCAACAATGATGACTTCGCGCGGTTCAATCGGAATGGTTTCCTTGGCCCGTGTACAGGTAAGGTAGCTGTAAATAGGCATTCCGATGGTTTTCCCTTCCTTAAGCATATCCAGATGCTTTATCAGCAGGTTGAATTCAATGGATGAGGGGTGGTCGAAATTGATTTTCGACCGCTCTTCGGGAGTCAGATTGCCGTTGTCCTTATAATAGGAATCCTGAGGAAGAATGGAAACCGAATCCTTCGGCAGTTTTTTAACAATCTGCTTTACCACGGTTGATTTACCACAGCCTGAGCCACCTGCAATTCCGATTATCAGCATCTCTTTCTATAATTTTTGTTTCTTATTATCATTACCTCAAATCACTTACCGTTCTTTTACGAAAAAATAAAGCCGGAACGACTTAATGGTTCCGGCTTCAAATTTATGAAAACACATTTCATTAAGCAAGGAATCCCAGCAGGATACCGGCGGCAACCGCACTTCCGATTACTCCTGCCACATTGGGCCCCATGGCGTGCATCAGCAGGTGGTTGGTTTTGTCGTATTCCAGACCCACGAACTGCGAAACACGGGCACTGTCAGGTACGGCCGATACTCCGGCATTTCCGATAAGCGGGTTGATCTTGTTGCCTTCTTTCAGGAAAAGGTTGAAGAATTTAACAAACAAAACACCGGCTGCTGTTGCAATAATAAACGAAGCGGCTCCCAGTGCAAAAATTCCGACTGATTTTGTGGTAATGAAAGTAGTTGCCTGTGTTGATGCGCCAACTGTAAGTCCAATAAGAATGGTTACAATGTCGATCATAGGCCCTTTTGCGGTATCGGCCAGTCGTTTTGTAACACCGCTCTCTTTCAGCAGGTTGCCGAAAAACAGCATACCAAGCAACGGAAGGCCAGAGGGCACGATAAATGTTGTAAGCAACATTCCGATAATCGGGAACATGGCCTTTTCGGTTTTAGATACACTGCGCGGAGGTTTCATTCTGATTAAACGCTCTTTGCTGGTGGTAAACAGTTTCATGATAGGAGGCTGGATAACCGGTACAAGCGCCATGTATGAGTATGCCGAAATAGCAATGGCTCCAAGCAGCTCCGGTGCCAGTTTCGATGACAGGAAGATAGCCGTAGGGCCGTCGGCACCACCAATGATGGCGATAGCACCCGACTCGGCCGGGCTGAAGCCCAGCAGCAGCGCAATGGCATAAGCACCGAAAATACCGAACTGAGCGGCAGCACCAATTAACAACAGCTTGGGATTCGATATCAGTGACGAGAAATCGGTCATCGCACCAATCCCAAGGAAAATCAGCGGAGGATAAACTCCCTGAAGTACCCCGAAATAGAGGTAGTTCAGTACACTGCCTGTTTCATATATTCCAATCTGAAAACCCGGAGTAAATGCAATATTTCCAACCAGAATACCAAATCCAATGGGTATCAGCAATAAAGGCTCATACTCTTTTGAAATGGCAAGGTAGATAAAGAACAATCCCACACATATCATAATGATATGGCCAAATGTCATATTCGCAAAGGCAGTATAGGTAAAGAACTGCCCCAGATGATCCCGGACAAAACTTAAAAAACTTCCATGATGTTCCATAAGTTATTCTCCTATCGTTATTAACAGATCGCCTTCCATTACGGCATCATCCTTGCGAACCTTTATTGAAACCACTTTACCTTCCTTATCGGCATGGATAACATTCTCCATCTTCATAGCCTCCAGGGTAATAACCTTATCTCCGGCTTTTACCATATCGCCTTCCTTAACATGAATCCCAAGAATCACACCAGGTAGCGGCGATTTAATGCTTCCCGTACCCTTAGGGGTGGCGGGGCTGGCTGTTTTGGCTATACTGGGCGCCGAGTCAGTTGAAGGAACACTTACCGTGCGTACCAGCTTCGGTGTCTTGGTGGTCTGAATGACTCTGTCAACTTCCACCTGATATGTTGTTCCATTAACGTCAATCTCTGCAATGTTATCTTCAATGTTTTGGATATCAACCTCGTAAACATTGCCATTTATGGTAAACTTGAACTTCTTCATCTTTTTTCTTTGTTATAGGATTTTTCCTTTGTGTGAATCAAAATATCAGCGCGGAACATTTCTGAGTCCATAAATCTTTGAACTCCACGGAGAGTATGTACGTGCTACCCGTTTAATGGTAAGTACTGTCTCCTCATGATCGTGCAAAGCACCAACATACATATGCAAAGCCATCGCAATGGCAGCATTAACCTCTCCTGATATCTCTTCCCTGGAAACCGGCGCCGCTATAACAGCAGGATCCTTTTTGCGGAAAAGCGTCTTCATATCAAGGGTATAGAGACCTTTGGTGTGTTTAAAAATGAGGTAAAGCAGAATGAGGGCCAGAAAAACTACCGACATAGCAATTACTGCCATTCCAATACCGTAAGGATCAAGTAATACAAATTTTTCTCCTGCGGTAACTTTTACACCCGTGTAGTTATTGGCTCCCGGAGTGGTTTTTTCAAGAAATCCCCACTCGTTTCCGCCATCAGAAAGCCTTCCGTATGATATGTCACTCTTCTGGTCACCAAGCTTAATCTCATCTATCAGCGTTCTGCCATTCGACTCATACAAAGCCAGATAGCCATTCTCCTTCAGATGAAAGTTAAGGTACTGTATTCCCCTTGTAGGGTTGTTGTTTGCATAAAACAGAATATAGTGCCTCGGAGCTATTTTGGTAATCGGATCGCCTTTTGGTATCCAGTACTTTTTCGGATTCGACGGATCGTCCGTCAGGTACATTCCTCCGATATCCACCGAGTTGTAGGCCGAATTGAAAATTTCAATCCATCCGTTACGCTCACCATAACTATCCACAAAGTTGGAGTCGTTAATGACGAGCACCTCGTTGATCTTCAGGTCAGATGCACTTTGTGCAAAGCATTGGCCGGCAGCCATCACCATAACCAGCGTAAGAATAACACCGCCAATGCGAACAAAATTCTTCATTTCTGTCATGGTTTATAAAGGTAAGTTCGAATGTTTCTTTGGAGGATTTACATCCTTTTTAGTTGCCAGAGCCTGGAATGCCCTGATAACGCGGAAGCGGGTATTACGAGGTTCAATCACATCGTCAATGTAACCGTATTTGGCTGCATTGTACGGGTTGGCAAATTTATCCTTGTATTCCTCTTCGTTCAGGCGGACAAACTCTTCGCGCTCAGCCGGATCGGTTAACTCTTTCAGTTTCTTGTTGTGCAATACCTCAATGGCACCCTTCGGACCCATTACGGCAATCTCGGCGCCGGGCCATGCATAGTTGATGTCGCCGCGCAGATGTTTCGAGCTCATCACACAGTAAGCTCCACCGTATGCTTTGCGCAGTACTACCGTTACCTTGGGAACGGTGGCTTCGCCATAGGCGTAAAGCAGTTTCGCTCCGTGAATGATGATTCCGCCATACTCCTGAGCTGTTCCCGGTAAGAATCCCGGAACATCCACAAGGGTAAGGATGGGAACATTAAATGCATCACAGAATCTTACAAAACGGGCAGCTTTGCGTGAGGCATTGATATCAAGCACACCGGCCAGGTAATTGGGCTGATTGGCAACAATTCCAACAGACATTCCGTTGAAACGGGCAAAACCGATTACAATATTCGGAGCGTAGTGGCGCTGGATCTCAAGAAACTCGTTCTGGTCGGCTATTCCGTAAATAACGTCCTTAACATCATAAGGTTTGTTCGGATTATCGGGAATAATATAGTTCAGTGAATCCTCAAGCCTGTCGATGGGGTCGCTGCAGGGGAATGAAGGAGGATCCTCAAGGTTGTTCTGAGGCAGATAGCTGATGAGTTTGCGCATAAGAGCAATCCCTTCTTTCTCATCTTCGGCCACAAAGTGAGCAATCCCTGATTTCGAGCCATGTACCATTGCACCTCCGAGCTCCTCCTCTGTAACCACTTCGCCGGTAACGGTCTTAACAACCTTTGGGCCGGTAACAAACATATTCGAAGTGCCTTTGCTCATCAGAATAAAGTCAGTAAGCGCCGGTGAATAAACAGCTCCTCCGGCACAGGGGCCGAAAATGGCTGATATCTGGGGAATAACGCCTGACGCCAGAATGTTGCGCTCGAAAATCTCGGCATAACCGGCCAGACTGTTTACACCCTCCTGAATACGGGCTCCGCCTGAATCGTTGATGCCAATCAAAGGAGCACCAACCTTCATGGCCTGATCCATTACTTTACAGATCTTATTGGCAAATGTTTCAGAAAGCGAACCGCCAAATACGGTAAAATCCTGTGAAAACACATAAACTACCCTGCCGTCAATTGTACCATGTCCGGTAACAACACCATCCGACAGGTACTCTTCTTTCTCAAGGCCGAAGTTGGTGCAACGATGTGTCACAAACATATCGAACTCTTCAAAGCTACCCTCGTCAAGTAGCAGTTCAATACGCTCACGGGCAGTAAACTTTCCTTTGGCATGCTGGGCATCAATCCTTTTCTGGCCTCCGCCTAACTTAGCCTGCTCCCGCTTGGCAAGGAGCTCCTTAATTTTACTTTCAAAAGACATTTGTGAGATGTTTTATCGGTTGCCTGGCCACAATGGAAATCCGCTGCTGCCGGGCCCCCGGTTTCTAATTTTATTGATTTATTTCTCTGGATGCATGCAAAACTCTGTGAGCACACCGAAGGTCGATTTCGGATGGATAAAGGCTATATCAAGCCCTTCAGCACCACGCCTCGGCTGCTTGTCAATCAACTGTACACCATTGGCCGAAGCATGATCAAGCATAGCCGAAACATCGTTCACCGCAAATGCAAGATGATGAATGCCTTCGCCCTTCTTCTCAATGAATTTTCCAATCGGACCTTCAGGATCTGTGGATTCAAGCAGCTCAAGTTTGGTTTGTCCAACCATGAAAAAGGCTGTCTTTACCTTCTGATCCTTTACTTCTTCTATCGCATAACATTCCAGTCCGAGTACTTTTTCGTAATATGGAATGCTCTCTTCGAGGCTTTTCACCGCGATTCCAATGTGTTCAATATGTGTAGGTTTCATAGGAGTTGAATTTTTCGGCAAAAATATAGACTAATTTGCTACTAATAAAGCAAATCAGCGAATTTATCTTTGATTCTCTAATATATAATCAATCTAATTAATAATTTGAAATTCACATGGTTATATTTATATATGATGACTGTTATATCTTTAATAGATTCAGAAGCAATAAGAACATATTTACTAACGTATAATGC
>LUZO01000330.1 GCA_001603685.1 Bacteroidales bacterium Bact_23 | reverse complement strand
CATTTGAAATAAGCGCCCAGCCCTTAAACCTGGAAACCGTTGAACAGATTCTGGAAAGCAACGCAAAGCTCGGCCTTTCGGAAGAAGCCAGGAGAAAAATCAGCCATTGCCGCAATTTTCTCGACAGCAAGCTCGAAAAGCACAGCGACCCCATTTACGGCATCACCACCGGTTTCGGCTCGCTCTACAACATTCAGATTTCGAGCAAGGACCTCAGCAAACTTCAGGAGAACCTCGTGATGTCGCACGCCTGCGGCACCGGCGATGTGGTGATTGACGACATTGTAAGGCTGATGCTGCTTTTCAAGGCACATGCACTTTCATCAGGCAATTCGGGGGTGCAGGTAAAAACGGTTGAACGCCTGCTCGACTTCTACAACAACGATGTTCTGCCGGTAGTCTATGAGCAGGGTTCGCTTGGCGCATCGGGCGACCTGGCACCGCTGGCACACCTCTGCCTCCCCCTGTTGGGAATGGGCGAAGTAAGAATCAACGGAAAGGCGATGGCTGCCAAAAAAGCGCTCAAACAGTTCGGATGGCAACCCATTCAGCTTCAGTCGAAAGAGGGTCTTGCCCTGCTGAATGGAACCCAGTTTATGAGTGCCCACGCCGTTTACATCCTGCTGAAGGCAAAGAAGCTTTCGCTGTTTGCCGACATCACCGGAGCCATTTCGCTGGAAGCCTACGACGGCCGCCTCGATCCGTTTATGGAGCAACTGCATACCATCAGGCCGCACAAAGGGCAGATTGAAACCGCACGAAACTTCCGCAACCTGCTCAAAAACAGCCAGCTGATCATCAGACAAGGCAAAAAGGTGCAGGACCCCTACTCCTTCCGCTGCATTCCGCAGGTTCACGGTGCGGTGAAAGACACCCTGAGATATGTGGAATCGGTGGTTCTGACCGAAATCAATGCCGTAACCGACAACCCGACCATCTTCCCGGATGAGGATCTGGTGCTTTCGGGCGGCAATTTCCACGGCGAGCCTATCGCCTTCGCACTTGATTTCCTCGCCATTGCCATGGCTGAGCTGGGCAACATCTCCGAGCGCAGGGTTTACCGGCTGATATCGGGCCAGCGCGGATTGCCCGAGTTTCTGGTAGCCAAACCCGGTCTCAACTCCGGTTTTATGATTCCGCAATACACCGCCGCAAGCATCGTAAGCCAGAACAAGCAACTGGCAACCCCCTGCTCGGTCGACTCCATAACTTCATCAAACGAACAGGAAGACCATGTAAGCATGGGCGCCAATGCAGCAACCCGCAGCCTGAGAATGGTGAACAACCTTGAAAGGCTGCTTGCCATCGAGCTGTTTACCGCCGCTCAGGCACTCGAATTCAGGGATGCATCGGCAACTTCGCCATTCCTGAACGCATTTATCTCGGAATTCCGCAGCGCGGTTCCTTTCGTGAAGGATGATACCATTATGTACACGGAAATTCAAAAATCCGTTGAGTTTCTGCAGAAAGTAAAGGTTGATTTCCCAAAGTAAGGAGAGGCCCGTTATATTTTAAATTCAAAAAGCAATCCGGGATAAAAATATTCCGGATTGCTTTTTGAAATCTCAGCCCTTTTGTGTTCCTTTGATGATGCTTTCATAAGTATATCGTCCATGCAATGAATATTTCGGAATATCCGGCGGCTGAACACCGGTTTGCAGGCGTTCGGAGGTAATGCTGAAAGGATATAAAAGATTTCTGCTTAACAGGCAGCACGGTAAAAGAGAAAAACACCATGACTGAAGAACCCAACAACAGCACTCCGCCTCCCCCGTTTTTCGGGAAAAGGCCGCCAACACTTACCATGCTGTGTATCCTCTCGTTTATCGGCAGCGGAGGCACTGCACTGTCGTCGCTGTTCCTGACAATGGCCTACGATATTATTCCTCTTGCCCTTGAACAATCGCCTTTTCCGGAAGCCGAAACTGTAATCGAACTGGTTAAGGCGGCGGGGAGGATGTTTTTCCTGATAACCGGACTGCTCAATCTGGTATCGCTGACCGGCGTTATTTATATGTGGAAACTGAAAAAGAAGGGATTTCATTTTTACACCCTGGCCCAACTACTGATTTTAGCCGTTCCACTATTGATGATTAAAGGCTACCAGATACCCTTCACTACATTTCTTCTGACGGCAACTTTTATATTCGGCTACAGAATAAATACCCGTTTTATGAGCTGAAAAAAGCATGAAAA
>LUZO01000329.1 GCA_001603685.1 Bacteroidales bacterium Bact_23 | reverse complement strand
GTTTAAGGGCTGGGCGCTTATTTCAAATGTATTCATAAGTTGATAAAAAATGGGTTTTTTAATGGGTTGTTCTGCCGGTATTTATGAATTGCTGTCGGAACAATCGTCTGTTTTCCGGTTTAAGTTTTTTTGTTTCGGTTATCTGATATGCCCGGCCAGTTCGGTGGCAGGCAGGGTTTGCTGTTCGCCGCTCTGCATGTTCTTCAGTACGACCTGCCCCCTGGCCAGTTCCTCTTCGCCGATGATTACCACCCAGGGAATCCGGTGGCTGTCGGCATAGGAGAATTGCTTTTTCAGTTTAGCCTGATCGGGATACACTTCGGTATTGATGCCAAGCTGCCGTAACCCGGTAGCCAGGGTGATGCACGCCTTTTCCTCCCTTTTGCCGAAATTGACAAACAGCACCGTGGTGGTAGAGGAGGTTCCGGCGGGGAAAAGGTTGAGTTCGTTCATGACATCGTAAATCCGGTCGGCGCCGAATGAGATGCCGACGCCCGAAACTCCCGGAAGCCCGAAGATTCCCGTCAGGTTTGCATACCGGCCTCCGCCGCTTATGCTTCCCATGGCCACATCGGCGGCCTTTACCTCGATAATGGCGCCGGTATAGTAGTTCAGCCCGCGGGCAAGGGTAAGGTCGAGTTCAAGGGTGGAGGCAATGTTCATCAATCCGGCAAGGGCCAGAATTTCCCTGACTTCGCTGATGCCTTCCGGCCCATCGGCGGTACCGGCCAGCAGTTCCGAAAGCTTATCCAGCTTTTCTCCGTTGGCTCCCTGCAGGTGGATGATGGGCTGCAGCTTTTCGATGGCTTCGGCGCTGATGCCTCTTTCGGCCAGCTCTTCGTTTACCTTTTCGGCGCCGATCTTGTCCAGTTTGTCGATGGCTACCGTGATGTCGATGATTTTATCGGCATATCCGATGAGTTCGGCAATTCCCGAGAGAATTTTGCGGTTGTTGAGCTTAATCACCACTTTAATGCCGAGCTTCCCGAATATGAGGTCGGCGATTTGCAGCAGTTCAGCTTCGTTAATCATTGAATCTGAGCCGATTACATCGGCATCGCATTGATAAAACTCACGGTAGCGCCCTTTCTGGGGGCGGTCGGCGCGCCATACCGGCTGTATCTGGTACCGTTTGAACGGGAAAGTGATGTCGTTGCGGTGCTGAACCACATAGCGGGCAAAGGGAACGGTAAGGTCGTAGCGAAGCCCCTTTTCGCTGATCAGCGGGGAGAGGCGCCCGGCATTCTCCCTGTACAGCTCCCGCTCATCAACCCCGCTCAGAAAATCGCCTGAGTTGAGGATTCTGAAGAGGAGCTTGTCGCCCTCTTCGCCGTATTTTCCCAGCAGGGTGGTGAGGTTCTCCATTGCCGGTGTTTCTATGGGTTGATATCCAAACAGATCGAAAACCGAGCGGATGGTGTCGAAAATAAAATTCCTGCGATTCATTTCGAGGGGCGAAAAATCGCGGGTGCCTTTGGGTATGGCGGGTTTGGTATTGCTCATATCAATGGGGTAATGGGCCTGATTTGCCGGATGGTCAAACCTCAGGCGGGGCAAAATTACTGAATTTCGGCTTTATTCCAAGCCGGACATTCAATTAGATTATGGGGGTAAAGATTGCCTTATGGCTTATTTCATGAATCTTTTTTATTTTACCTTACAATCAAATGCAAAACCCATCTGAAACTTCCATTAGCACCCTGAACGGACATCTGAAAACAGATTTTTGACTGTGTCAGAACTGCCTTTTGGGAGAGAAAGATCCACAAATCAATGTTTTGAAGGCTGAAACCGCACGGAATCTGAAGGAAATAACGGAAAAACTCAAACTCGAGTTTTTTCGTTTCATTTGTCAAATGCTATTTGAGCCTCTTTATCTATTTTTTTTGCTCGGAAGAATAGTTTTTAAGGAACGGTTACGATTAAATGCAAAACCCATCTGAAACTTCCATTAACACCCGGAACCGGCATTGAATACTCAGTACCATCCTCAGCCATCATTCTGATGTTGTGTGTTACCTCCCCGGGGTAAATGGGCTCGACAATGGTCAGGTCTTCGCAAACAGCCGTTAATGTCGCGAAAGCATTCTCAACAATGGTGAATTCAAACACGGGGCTACCCACATTATCGAATACCAATTCACCAGCCAGGGTAACATTGACAGTTCCCGTCTCATTATAGGTGCAATCTTCTGGCTGTCCGGTCATCCATCCATTCCAGTCCAGAGTCCCGTGTCCGCTAATCTGGCCATGAGGCTCCATAGTAACTTTTACAGAAAAAGGCACCGATCCTCCAATATGCCTGCAAAGTTGTGCACCGGATTGCTCGAAGCAATAGTTGTAATCGAAATCCAGCTCGCCCCTGATATAGCATATGTTAAGAACTTCATGCAATCTATTCTGAAATCTGGTATGAAGTTGTTCATTATTTTCGCCGACAGTCCTATAGAAACCGTCGGCATATTTCAATAGAGTTTGTAAATAATAACCACAAGGCTGATCGGGTACGGGAGCATCAAGAAAAGCATTGCATTGATTGATTATTATGGTTGCCAAACCATCCATCCAGGATTGAGCTGCTTCGAGATTACCCAACCTTAAACATAATTCAATATATTTTAATATCCCCTGTACAAATTGAGAGAACCCCTGCCAATCCCAAATATCGAAATGGTAATCGTCTTCAACTTTGTAGCCTTGTGATTCAATTTCCTGCTTCGAAGGATTGGCTCCTCCGTAATCGCTGAAATGATAAAGCTTTGCTTCAACCGTTTTTTTGTCTGTTCATTTCGTTTTTAATGGATAAGCCAGATCGTTTTTCTTAAGATAATAGATCATGGCCATGGCAGTATCGGGTATTGCCTGGGCGAAAGCAATCTTTAGTGTTGCAGCGGAATCCAGCCTTAACCCGTCGGGATGTATTCTGATTGTGGTAAGAAAATTATCTTTAAAAGGATTGTCTTTCGTTTCATTCAAAACTTCAACTGTTATGTCGGTTGTATTAGCTACCGCATAGGGCGGAATCAATAACTCAATTATGTCACCCTCCCTGTTTGAAAGTTCAATTGTCCCGCCTTGTTGGGGAGTTACGGATTCGGATGCTGAAGCAAAAGCAGGATCCGGTGAATCGTTGTTTTTATTGCAGCTCAGGAATAAGAGTGCAAACAGCCCGGTCAGCATTAAACCAACTACGGGTTTATTAAGTCTCTTGTAAAACATAGCTTTGTCTCCTTTCTATATTTATTTTAGAAAAATCATCTTTTTTGTTACAATAAATCCACCGGCATTCATCTGATAGAAATACACACCGGGTGTCAGGCGGGAAGCCGGGATGCCTTCCTCTGAAGGGAAACAAACTTCATGTTTCCCCGCAGGTTTGTATTCGTTTACCGGTTCAGCTGCTTCATTGCCAAATACATTGAAGATTTTCAAAGTTTGCCGGCAGCCCCGATGTGCGCTAAAAGGTTATTTTCAGGGCAACAAAAAGAACTGACTTGCTCAAAGTGACACTTTCTGATTTTCAAAGTAATATCTTGTTTCAGAATAATTTACCGGCTTTGCAAAATGGTGATGAGGAGTTGAACAGAAAATTGAGCGTAGCAAAGCGATAATTCCGGGTTGTCATTAAATTTTTGCATCATCTGTTTTTGATTATGCAAAAATCAATGTTGAGAACTCCAAACAACAAAAAGGCAGGATTCTAAAAAATAAGGAAAGTTAAACGAGCGGAATTAAAGTGGCTGCCTGAGAGCGCTTTTCAATAGAACGGCAAATCCGGGTAAGGCAACCTCTGTTAGTTTTGTTTCAATGCCAATCGAACAGTACCTGATATTATTGACTGCGCATTGGTTTTTATCAGCTCCCGGCAATTCCCGTCTGGCTTTACAAATTACATTAATTTGATAATGACAAATATAAGGAAAATGAGTGAAGAAATAAATAAGAAATTGAAAGAATAAATATATTATGAT
>LUZO01000328.1 GCA_001603685.1 Bacteroidales bacterium Bact_23 | reverse complement strand
TTTATCCGCCCGGCTTTCGGGAGGAACAAACTATGCATAGGGCCGGCCCTAATGCAGCGCCGGCACCGGTGTAAATACCTGAATGGATCGTTTAAAAATCTTTGTGTTTTTGCATACTATATGAATCTCCCTTAGGATTTTCGTTTGCAATTACCGTTTCAGTCAGTTAGCGAGTTGATAAAATCCTCAAAAAGTAATATTTTCCCGCTATTGCTTTTATTGAAAAGCAGGTGCTCAAAGTCCCTTTGTTTTTGCTTCAGATCGGTGATTTTCAGAAGTTCTTTTGTAGCTTGTTTCAAATGCTGCAAATTTTTGATTCCACTGCGTTTTGACAAAAAAGCATAATCAGGACTGGTTAGTGACAGCAGAAACATCAGGTCATAAAAATCCCGACCCTTGGAGCGCGCCAGCATAGCTGCTGTTTTCATGCTGCAAAGTATTGCGTCTGAAGGCACAGGAAACGGGAAAAAGAATCCGCAGCCTTTAATATTGGTAAGAGTTGGCTGATAGGCGATGCCCTGATCCTGACATTCTATTTTAATTAAAAAGCGTTCTTCTTTGTGACTGCTCAATCCCATGTCAAACAACAACTCGGGGAAATAGATATTACACCTGAAAGCCCTGAGTTTGCTGCTATTTTTGTCTTTCGCTTCAACATGGTATCCCGATCGTACCAAAAACCTGGTCACTGCATCGGCCATTTCTTTAAACTCTTCTTCAATCAAATTTTTGCAGTCAAAATCCAGATTTTCCGAAAACCTGTCAATTCCTTTTACCAATCGTAAACAAGTCCCGCCTATGAAAGTTATTTTGCGGATATAGGGCGTGGATGACAGAAAATCCAGAATCATCAATTGCAGATATTCCTTTAGCATATACTTTTTAAAAACAGCACTCCCGCGTATGAGCGGAGGAAAGAAGCTACTTAGTTGTTCAGGTTGTATCATAAATTATAAACTTTAAAAAGTAACTTTACCCGTTGATCAAGTGCCTTGTTACGGAATATATCCAGGTAGCCGGCGACCAGATCAGGATTGAGGTTCTCTTGCATATAATCCTCGTCTAACCGCAATTGTTCAAGTTCCTGAATGCTATTGTAAAACGGGTAGAGATAAAGTAAGTCAAGCAATGCCTTTTCGGCAGTGGCAAACAAGATTGTCTTATTATCGGCAATGTTTTTCTGTTCAAAGCCAAACATCAGATTTTCTTTGACATTCCTGTAAGAATACTCGCCGGAATCGTTGCTGAACACAGCAGTTTTGAGTGACGACACACTTGTTATCTGCACAACTGCTTCGGGAATCAAACCATAGAATTCAAGAGCAGTGTGAAGGCTGATGTATGAAGGACGGTAAATTTTATTGGCAAAATAAAAGGGATAATCGCGCGTGCTTTTATATTCAGAAAATGCAAAATATCCTTGTCGCAACCGGAACAGGTAGCCTTTCTTTACCCAGCGGGTAAGATTGTTACGGTCAAAATCAGGTTGCCATGCATATACCTGATGAATATTAAAGCACGCCAACTCAAACAGCTTTTCCTTAAACTCTAAAAAGGTCATTAGGCAAATTTGTTTCTGTTATGCTGCAAATATAGTGCATTATAGAAACAAAATCAATTATTTTAATAATATTCTTAGCATTACTTCTGAAACTCAGTAGTCTTTAAGATTAGGAATGATGGTATTAGAAAAGCCGATTTTGCTTTCATGTGTTTAATTTTAAAAACCATTCGTCAGGTATTGTATTTCCGTACTGTATTGTCCAGTGTTAGAAATAGACCCGTTTGTCTTGAAAGGATGGGTTTCAGATACTCTAACTCCAATAATTGATCTGAAGTTATCTTATGTGAATTAACATCGTACAGAAAATTTCAGCCTATCCAATTCATTATTATTCCAAAGTGACCTTGTGTAAGGAATTACGGCAGTTTTTTTTTCGTAGATTACCGCAAGGCCGGCCCGATAGGGCCAGGAAAGATCCTTATGAGAAGCCTTTTGCTAAAACCTTCGTATGAAATATATGGCTCAGAATTCGTAACTTTGCGCCATGAATAAAAAGAAGATCGTTGTGCTTACCGGTGCGGGAATCAGCGCCGAAAGCGGAATTAAAACCTTCCGTGATTCCGACGGATTGTGGGAAGAGTACAGGGTTGAGGAAGTTGCCACCTACGATGCCTGGCTGAGAAACCAGGAACTGGTTCTTGAGTTTTACAACAAACGGCGCAGGCAACTGGCAACCGTTGAACCCAATGCAGCACATAAAGCTCTTGCCAGACTTGAAGAGAAGTTTGATGTGCAGATTGTTACCCAGAATGTAGATGACCTGCACGAAAGGGGAGGCTCCACCAAAATCCTCCACATCCACGGCGAACTGGTAAAGGTGAGAAGCACCGGTGATGAAAATCTTGTGTACAATGTTGGCTATAAGGATGTTAACAAGGGAGACCTTTGTGAGAAGGGCTTCCAGCTGAGGCCGAACATCGTTTGGTTCGGCGAAGCGGTACCCTTGATCGAAAGGGCGGCCGAACTGGTTATGGAAGCCGACATCATGCTTGTAATCGGCACCTCCATGGTAGTATATCCTGCCGCAGGGCTTATCCACTACACCCCTTCGCATTGCAAGAAGTACCTTATCGATCCCAACAGCACACCAACACGGGGAATTTCAAACCTTGAAGTGATTGCGGAAAAGGCAGGCACTGCTGTCCCCCGCCTGGTTGACGAGCTGCTGGCAAGTAACTGAAAACGGAATAACTAAACCAAAAGCCTGTATGAAACGACTCAATAATCTGCTGTTGCTCACTCTTTTTGCTGCCGTAACCCTTGCGCTTGGCTCCTGTAAGAAAGATGACGACATTGCTGCAAAAGACGATAAAATCATCCGCGATTACATCGCCGCAAACAATCTGGATGCTGAAAAAACGGCTTCCGGCCTCTATTATGTGATTGACGAACCCGGAAACAGCCAGCATCCAACCCTTGCGAATGAAGTGAGGGTGAAATATTCGGGCTATTTTACTGATGGTAAGGTATTTGACGAAGCCACGCTCACTTTACCGCTCTATGGTGTAATCAAGGGGTGGCAGGAAGGTATTCCTTTGTTTGGCAAGGGAGGAAAAGGGATGTTGCTAATTCCCAGTAAATTGGGTTACGGAAGCGATCCTCGTCCGGGAATTCCGGCCAATGCCGTACTCATATTTAACATTCATTTGATTGATATAAAATAGAAAAAAGCTGAACATCGCTATTTTCTGCATTTTCATAAAAAAAACTTGATTTTATAGTGTGCTAAATC
>LUZO01000327.1 GCA_001603685.1 Bacteroidales bacterium Bact_23 | reverse complement strand
TTTTTGGCCTGTACAGGCAGATCTTTGCCGGTTTTTTTTGCAATCATAATTATCTGTTTTAATCTTCAAAATTCTTTTTATTTATCAGCATTCGCTGCCGTTCCGGAGTGTTCCCGGCATTCGCCCGCCATAGGGTTAATAGAGCTTATCCTGACTGATACGCAGGAACTTACGCACTGCAAAGATGGTGGAAATTCCCGTAATCAGCAGTCCGAACAGGGTAACGATGCCAAACAGCGAAAGGAACATATCGATATCCTGAAGGTCAATCAGCTCGGGTAGTGCCCTGCGCGAGAAGTAGAGTACTCCGGCAAGCATAGCAATGGCAAGCAGGGCGCTGATAAAGCCGTGCAGCAGGCTCCTCAGCAGAAACGGGCGGCTGATGAAATGCCGGGTAGCGCCCACCAGTTGCATACTGCGGATGATAAACCGCTTGCTGTAAATGCTCAAGCGGATGGTATTGTTGATCAGCGCGACCGAAATAAGCAGCAGCACCACGGCAAATATCAGAATAACGGCGCTTATTCTGCGGATATTCTGATTCACCTGCTCAACCAGCGATTTGTGGTAGAACACCTCCTTCACGATGGGGTTGGCAATCAGTCGGCTCTCAAGCATCTTCAGGCTGTCGTTGTTGGCCCAGGGTGCTTTCAGCCGGATATCGATGGATGCCAGCAGTGGATTGTATCCCAGAAAATCGATAAAATCCTCGCCCAGCTCTTTGGTCATATCCTCGGCTGCCCGTTCACGGGTGATGTATTCGGTGGATTTTACAAAATCTTCAAGGTCGAGTTTCTTCTGAAACTCAATGATGCCGGCTTCCTTAACCTCTTCTTTAATGATTACCGAAAAACCGATGTTTTCGCGTACATAATCCGAAAGCTTCTGTGCATGCAATAATATAAGCCCCAGCAACCCAAGCATAAACAGCACCAGCGAGATGCTTATGATGGTAGTGGCGGTGGAGGTATGCAACCGCCTGCGGCTGAACTTATCTTCGTGACGCGACATAGAATGGTTTCTGCCTGCGAAGGTAGAAAAAATTTAGTTAGCTGTAAAATTCAGCGCTATTGCAACCCGATTATAGCAAATAATCTGTTTTTAACCCGCTGACAGGATTCCTGAAGGATTTTTCCATTTCATAGATAAAGAAAACCGGGAGACAATGGTTAAATAATTGAAAATAACTTAACTGCAATGGTTATTCTGTCAATCATAATCCGGGCGCTGAAGGATTTGTATTTCCTTTTTCAAAAGCAACGATTAACCGGTATGCCGGTGTTTTAAATCACTCAACTTATTCGTTTGCACCCATGCATTATTTTCACTAATTTTGAAACCTTATAATTTCTGTTTTAGCTGGATATGATGGAAAAACCGGATTTTGGCAATATCAGAAACCTGATTTTTGATTTGGGGAATGTACTGATTGATCTTGACCCGAAGCGGACACGCGAGGAATTCCGCAGATTGGGATTGAAGGATGAAGCCGATTTTTTCGGGGGCAGGGCAAGTATGGAACTGATGCTCAGGTTTGAACGGGGACAGGCATCGCCGGAGGAATTCCGGAATGCGGTTATCAGCTCCATGACCGGCAATGTTACGCCAGATCAGGTGGATGCCGCCTGGAATGCCATGCTGCTTGAATTTCCGGAACACCGCGTTGAGTTGCTGAAAAAGCTGAGAAGAAGCTATCGCATTTTCCTGCTGTCGAACTCGAACCACATCCATTATATCGCCTACACCAAGGATTTCATGAAGCGGTACGGCTTCCCGATGAATGAGCTGTTCGATAAAATGTGGTTTTCGCAAAATATCGGCATATCCAAACCCGATCCCGGCGTTTACAGATATGTGCTGAGTGAGGGGTGGCTGCATCCGGAAGAGACCCTCTTTATCGACGATACCCTTGCAAATGTGGAGGCTGCGCGCAAAGCGGGCATTCAGGGCTGGCACCTGCGTCCGGGCGTGGATGTGAGCGAACTCTTCTGAATCAATCCGGCTCTCCTATACTTATAAACAGGTAAACGGTGGCTTTACCGACTTCCGGATTTTTGCAAACCGGCCATACCTTGTTCCTGACTTTGTCATTGCGGCATGGGTTCAGGTTTCCTTCCATTGATCAACCGCCAGGAGCTTGGCGATAGAATTGTGATTTTCTGTTATTAGCATGGTTTTAGAGATGGATTCATTGCCTTTTTACAGTTTTACTTGTCAGTTGACAGATGCGAGATAAAACCAAATGGCAAAGAATGCAGCCGTTTTTTTATCAAAGATAATATATTGATAATCAGAATTATATAACGGGTTTACAAAATAGGTAATAGTTTTTCTCTTGAGATTGAAACTAGTAAGCAAACAGTTGATTCTGTCTCTTATACACATCTCCGG
>LUZO01000326.1 GCA_001603685.1 Bacteroidales bacterium Bact_23 | reverse complement strand
ATGCCGGGCTCCGATACGATTTAATCTCTTAATTCTCGCTTAAGCTTAATTTACTGAAAGCTCCCGCAGTTTTTTGTCATTAAACATGTTCGAAAGGAACTACCATATGAATTCATTGCATCCCAACTGTTCCGGAATTTTCAGGAAATTTTTCCGGGTTTCCGCCGCATTGTTCTCCTTTTTTATCATCGGGCTATCCCTGCACGCCCAGATTCAACCCGAATATACCGTTATTGAGAATGTTCCGGCTGAGGAACTGGTAAAGCAGTACCTTATCGGAAGCGGAGTTGAAACATCGAACATCACCTTAACGGGACATGCTCAGGCCAGCGGCCGTTTTTACGGAAAGTCGAACATCGGCCTGGATGCCGGCGTGATTCTTACTTCAGGGAAAGCGAGCAATTCAAAAGGGCCCAACAACGACGGCAGCAAGTCGTTCAACGCCGGAACCCCCGGCGATGTTGCCCTCAACAAGCTATCGGGAGGCACCACCCATGATGCGTGTGTACTGGAATTTGACTTCATTCCCCAGTCGAACATCGTGGAATTCAGGTATGTATTTGCCTCGGAAGAGTATCCTGAGTATGCCAACTCAAATTTTAATGATGTTTTCGGCTTCTTTATTTCGGGTCCCGACATTTACGGCACCTTTCCCAGCCCTCCGGCCTTCCCCAACGGCGCACAGAATATCGCCCTGGTACCCGGTGTACTGCCGCCCGCTTATGTTTCCATCAACAACATCAACCACATCAACAACAGTCAGTACTATGTGGCCAACGGCAACGGATCCACCCCCGCACTGAACCCTTACATTCAGTACGACGGATTCACTACCGTACTCACTGCCAGGGCAGTTGTGGTTCCCTGCCAGACTTACCACATCAAGCTTGCCATCGCCGATGTAACCGACAGCAGCTTTGACTCCGGCGTTTTCCTCGAAGCCAACTCATTTTCCAGCGTGGGAGTTCAGTCGGCGGTATCGTTTACCCATGCGGTAGTCGATACGGCGGTCGAGAATTGCAACAACGCCCAGCTTAAGTTCGAAATCAGCTCACTCAGGGCATTTCCGTTTACCATCTACTTCGACATCGAAGGCACCGCCATCAACGGCGTTGATTATGAATTTATTCCCGACAGCGTAGTAATACCTGCCGGATCCCTTACGGCAACCATTGACATTATTCCGATTCCCGACGATATCCCCGAACCGACAAAGGTTGTGGAGCTGATCTTCAACACTTCGTTCTGCGACTATATCCCCGATACGGCGCGAATATTCATCAAGGACTACCCGTCCTTCGGGCTGAATCCCAGCCCGCCGCAATCCATCGAATGCGGACAGACGGCCACCATCCATGCCGGTGCGCACGGAGGCATCGAACCCTGGACCTTTGTCTGGAACACCGGTGATCCGGACGACAATACCGATGCCATACAGGTATCGCCGCTCTCCTCCACCGATTATATCGTTCAGGTAACCGATGTATGCGGAAATTACCATATAGCGGTGATTCCGGTTGAGGTGCGCGGGCCGCAGGCTACCATCGCACAGGGCACCGAAATCAACATCTGCCTGCACGACAACATAAACCTCACCGCCAACGGCGGAACAAGCTGGCTGTGGAGCACCGGCGAAACCACAAAGACCATCAATGTGGCGCCGACTACAAACACCACCTATACCGTAACGGCAATGGATGCCTGCGGAAATACCGACCAGGCCCAGATTCTGGTTACGGTAGGACAGCCGTTTGCCGAAGCCGGCCAGTACGACGGAATCTGTGTGGGACAATCGGTTGAGCTGATTGCCAACGACACCCCCAACGGCGCCTGGGTATGGACCGACATGGTGAGCGGAGCCACCTACAACGGCAGAATTGTTACCGTAACCCCCGCAACTTCAAGGGAATACTGTGTGGATGTTACCGATAACTGCGGAAATACCATCCGCGACTGCACCTTTATCGATGTCTTCCAGCTTACCGCCGATGCCGGAACCGGGCCCGAAATCTGCGCCGGCGGACTGGCCGAACTTACCGGAAGTTCATCAACCGGAAGCGGCACCTTTAGCTGGACCGATGGCACCAATGTGTATAACGGGCAAACCGTTCAGGTATCCCCGACGGTTACAACCACTTACACCCTTACGGTAAACGACGGCTGCGAAGCTCAGGATCAGGTAACGGTAACCGTACACCCGCTGCCGCATGTAACGGCAACCTCTTCGGAAGCTGCCATCTGCCCCGATGACTCCTTTACCCTTACCGCCGGGGGAGCCGCTACATACAACTGGACTTCAGTTCCTTTCGACCCCTCCATGATCAGCCCGGACAACGGCATCACCGATGCATCGCCCCTTCAAACAACCGTTTACACCGTTAGCGGTACCGATGCTTTCGGTTGTACCAACACCGCAGTGGTTGGAGTTACCGTAAAGGAGCGGATGTTTGCCGACTTCTCGGTATCAAAGCCGGCCGTTTGCGAAGGCGATGAACTGATTGTTACCTACGACGGCAATGGCCAGAGCTATGCCACCTACGAGTGGCAGTTCGACGGCGGACACGCTTCAGCCAGCGGACAGGGCCCAATCCCCGTTTCGTGGACGGGAGCCGGCGAAAAAACCATTTCACTGAAAGTAACCCAGCTCGGTTGCGAAAGCGAAGTGATAACCCGCACCGTAGAAGTAAACGCCATGCCGGTGGCTGAATTCACCACAGATAATATTTCAGGCTGCAGCCCGCTGGATGTGCTGTTCACCTCCACCTCAACGAATATCGTTAGCGGAGCCACCTACTCCTGGGATCTCGGTTACGGCCCCTCAGCCTCAGGCCAGTCGGCAGGCAAAACCTTCGACCGGGACGGCCGCTTCGACATCTCCCTGACTGTAACAAACCCCGGCGGCTGTGTAAACACCAAAGTTATGACCGGCCTGATTGAGGTCTGGCCGCTGCCGGTTGCAGGCTTCGACAACAACCCGCCATTTGCCAGCATGAAAAACCCGGTTATAAGCTTCAGCAGCACCTCTACCGGTGACGGCCTCAGCTACCTCTGGGATATGGGCGACGGAACCATCCTGCACGAAGCCGGCTTTACCCATACATACGCCGATACGGGTTATTACCATACCGTTCTGACGGTTGAAAACAGCTACGGATGCCTCGATACCTTTGAGAGAACCATCTACATCAGTCCGCTGTATCAGCTGAAAATTCCCACCGCCTTCACCCCCAACGGCGACGGGCTCAACGATGAGTTCCGGATTACCGGAAACGGCGTCAGAGAGTTCAGAATCAACATCTACGACCGCTGGGGTAAACTGGTGTTCACCTCATCGAACATCGGACAAAGCTGGAACGGAATGGTTAACGGCAGTCCGGCAGTCAATGGCGTATACTCCTACCGCGTCTTTTTCAGGGATGAAAACGACGAAGTTTCGGAACAGTCGGGAAGCATCCTGATACTCCGCTAAGCAATCTGCATACGGAACCTCACTAAAATCCGGCTTAAATAACCGGATTTTTCTACCTTTGCCCCGTTTAAACCGGATTTGCTATGACGAAGATCAGGGTGGCCATCAATGGTTTTGGCCGTATAGGGCGAATTACTTACCGCGCATTACTTAAGAAAAAGAATATACAGGTAGTGGCCGTCAACGACCTTACCGATCCCGGCACACTTGCCCATTTGCTGAAATACGACTCCGTTCACGGAAACTTCCCGGGCACCGTTACCGCCGGCCCCGACCATCTGATGATTAACCGCCGGAAGGTGATGGTTTTTTCCGAACCTGAACCGGGTGGCATCAACTGGGGCAAACTGGGCATCGATGTGGTGATTGAATCAACCGGCAAATTCACCGACCGCAAATCTGCCATCAAACATGTGGAAGCGGGATCACGGAAAGTGATTATTTCGGCTCCCGCCAAAACCGACCACGAGGATGTAAAGTATGTGGTACTCGGCATCAACGATGAGATCATCGACAAAAATGATGTCATCATTTCAAATGCCTCCTGCACCACCAACTGCGTGGCTCCCATGATCAAGGTACTCGACGACCTCTGGGGCGTGGAGAAGGGTTTTATCACCACCGTACACTCCTACACCCGCGATCAGAACCTGATTGATGCGCCCCACGGCGATCTGAGGCGCGCCAGGGCTGCGGCATACAGCATCATCCCCACCACCACTGGGGCGGCAAAAGCGGCAACCAGAATCTTCCCCCATCTGGCGAAAAACCTGGGCGGTGCCGGTATCCGCGTTCCCGTTCCCGACGGCTCGCTCACCGACCTCACCTGCACCCTGCGGAAATCCACCAGCATCGAAGAGATCAACAACGCCTTCAGGGAGGCGGCTCACGGCTATCTGAAAGGAATCCTCCAATATACCGAAGACCCCATCGTATCGGTTGATATCCTGGGAAACCCGCACTCCGCCATATTCGATGCCGGATTGACCGCCGTGCTGGGCGACAAGAACAAACTGGTGAAAATCGTTGCCTGGTACGACAATGAGAGCGGTTACGCCAACCGCCTTGCCGATCTGGTTGAGAAATTTGCCTGATCAGACATCCTTCAGAAACCTGTAAATCTCCTCCTGCGACCGTATGGCCGGAACCGAACCGCGGTCCTTATACGGATTGATATCGGGATGATTCACAATACGCGCCTTGGTATTGTCTTTCAACTGAATTTTCAGAATGGTCATCAGATCCCTTTTCAGGGAAGGGTCGTTCACCGGGCAGGCCACTTCGATGCGGTGATCCAGGTTGCGCGTCATCCAGTCGGCTGATGAAATAAAATAGCGTTCATCGCCGCCGTTGTGGAATACAAATACGCGGCTGTGCTCCAGAAACCGGTCCACAATGCTGATGACTTCAATATTCTCGCTCAGCCCTTTCCGGCCCGGCACCAGGGTGCAGGTTCCCCGGCAGATGATCCGCACTTTCACGCCCGCTTCGCCCGCCTGATACAGCTTCTTCACCATTTTCTCATCCACCAGGTTGTTCAGCTTGATGATGCACCACGCCTCCTCTCCCCTGCCGGCCCGCTTGATCTCGTTGTTGATCATGTGGGTGAAGAAATTCCGCATCCTGAACGGGGAAACAATCAGGCTTTTGAATTTCGGCGGGATATATTTGCTCTCAATAAAATTGAATACTCCGTCCACATCTGCGGTTATCTGAGGGTCAGCGGTAAGCAGACTGATGTCGGAATAAACGCGCGCCGTTTCTTCGTTGAAGTTTCCGGTTCCGATACTGGCGTAATTCACCAGCCGGGAACCCTCCCTGCGCCTGATCAGCAGCAGCTTGCAGTGTACCTTAAATCCGGGAATGCCCTGTATCAGCTTCACCCCCTCTTCCTGCAGCTTCTCCGCCCAGTAAATATTTGCCTCTTCATCGAAACGGGCCTGCAACTCCATAAAGACAGTTACCGACTTTCCGTTTCTGGCCGCATTGATCAGCGCATTGATGACCCTGGAATCCCGCGCCACCCGGTAAAGCGTCATTTTTATGGATTTTACATCCGGGTCGATGGAGGCTTCGCGCAGCAGGTCGATGTTATACTGAAACGACTGATAGGGGTAGTGCAGCATGATGTCCCTGTCCTTCACCACATTCAGGATGCTCTCCCTGTGGTGAAGCCGGCGGTGCTCGAGCGGCATTACCGGAGCATACAGCAGATCGGGCCGGCCGGCATCGGGAAACTGCATAAAATCCTTGAAGTTGTGGTAGCGGCCGCTCTTCGATAAAGTATCCGCCCCGGTGATGTCGAGTTTCTGTTTTACCATTTCCAGCAGCTCCTGCGGCATGGTTTTATCGTAAATAAACCGCACCGGAGCGCCCAGCCTGCGCTGCTTCAGGCTTTGGGTCATGATCTCAAGAAAGCTCTTCGATACATCGTTATCAATGTCCAGCTCGGCATCGCGGGTAAATTTAAAGGTGTATGCCTCGAAAGTGTCCCAGCCGAAAATCACAAATATCTCATCGAGGCAGTAGCGGATCACATCGTCGAGCATCATGATGTATTTCCGTTCATCGGGCGATGGCAGCAGCACGAAGCGCGACAGCGGCTTTCCGGGAATCTGAATCACCGCCTGCTCCTGAGCCCCGGGCCTTGCGGATGACGACAGGCTGATGGCCAGATAGATGGACTTATCGGCCAGTGCCGACGACTTCAGGTTGCTGAGCATGATCGGAAACAACTGCGAACGCACATGCCGGTTGAAATAGGTACGGACAAACTCACCCTGCTCCGGCGTTATCTCCCGCTCATTCACCATCAGGATGTTCTCTGCGGCAAGCCCCTGAACAATATCGTGAAAAATCTCGGAGAAGATTTTCCGTTGCTCGCGGTCAATCCGGTTGATCTCCTTCAGCACCCTGCGCGGATTGAAGTCGAGGGGCTCGCCGCTGCGCCGGTTGTAGTCGAGCATACGGTTGAGGGTCGCAACCCTGACGCGGTAAAACTCGTCGAGGTTGTTCGAGAAAATACCCAGGAATTTTATGCGCTCTATCAGCGGCGTGGTTTCGTCAGCCGCCTCCTGAAGGACCCGGCCGTTGAATTCGAGCCAGCTTGTTTCTCGTGTTATCAGTGAAACCGGTGGTTTGGCCATAGCAGCGTCGATTTACCGGCAACAGCTGGTGCCGTGCCATTTGCAAAGATACGCACACTTACAACACTGTCCGTAACAACCTGGGCGTGGTGTAAAATAAAAGTTTATGAGCCGCCAGCGGCATATCTTCCCAGGTTTGAACATCAAATTCTATCCCCACGATCCCGGAAGTGGGCAAATCGTCAAAATCGTGCCCGAAAAACCGGCCGGCAAAATCATTGATATCGGGGTTGTGCCCGACGATCATTATATGCGATGCTTCAGCCGGAAGGCCAAACAACAGATCGTAAAAATCTCCGGAGTCTCTTCTGTATATCCTCCTGTCAATCCGCATCTCCACACGCTCCGGATTTAGCGCCCTTCCCATAATGGCCGCGGTTTCCACCGCCCTGACGGCATGGCTTGAAATAATGATATCCGGACGGTAATCTCTCTTTCGCAGAAACTCAACCACCAGTTCCGTCCGCTTATGCCCCTCTTCCGTCAGGGTGCGCTCCAGATCGCTGTGCCCGGGCACGCGAAACGATGCTTTGGCATGACGCATCAATGTCAGGGTCTTTTTCATAGGTTTTTTGTTTTTGGTTTTACAAAGATAGTAAGTATGAAGTAGGAAGTAAGAAGTAAGAGGTAGGAAGTAAGAGGTATGAGGTATGAGGTATGAGGTATGAGGTAAGAAATAATCCGCTGAAAGCGGTGCAATTTTTTCCGTACTTTTGAAGTTTGATTCGTTTTAAATTCAGTTCCGGATGTCAGATCCAGCCATGGTAAACCTGGAGGGGAAGCGGGTGTTCGCCCTTTCGGAGATTACGGAGAGCATCAAAAGGATGTTCGAGAAGCACTATGCCCTGCCCTACTGGATCAGGGCGGAGGTTTCGAAACTGAATTACTATCCGCAGAGCGGCCACTGTTATCCCGACCTGGTGGAACGCAAAGACGGAAAGATAAAGGCACAGATCCGCGGTATCATCTGGCGCGACGACCTGATAAACATTACCACCAAATTCGAGCAGGTAACCCGCGAGGAGTTCAGGGAAGGAATCGACATTATGTTCCTGGCGTATGTCAGATTCTCTTCGGAATATGGCCTGTCGCTCCAGATTTCCGATATCGAGCCGCTCTACACCCTCGGCGAACTGGCGCGCGAAAAGATGGAAACCATCACCCGCCTGAAAAAGGAGGGCGATTTCCATAAAAACCGCAACCTGCTCCCACCCCTGCTGCCCAAACGGCTGGCGGTTATCTCGGCCCAGACCAGCAAGGGTTACAGCGACCTGATCATCACCCTCGAAGCCAACCCCTGGGGATTTACCTTCTTTACCACCCTGTATCATGCCGTGCTTCAGGGCGATGGCGCCATCGATACCATACGAAAGCAACTTGCGGCAATCGGCGAAAATCAGGATCAGTACGATGCCGTGCTGATTATCAGAGGCGGCGGCGATGAAATCGGGATGGCTGCCTACGACAACTACCAGCTTGCCCGCGATGTTGCCTGTTTTCCGCTGCCGGTCATCACCGGAATCGGCCACTCAACCAATGAAACGGTGGTGGAAATGGTGGCGGCCGTCAATAAAATCACCCCCACTGATGTGGCCCACTACCTGATTGGCCGCTTTAAAGATTTCAGCGACCGGATAGAATCTGCCGGAATAAGGATAAAGCTGGGCGCGAATATTATTGTGGATACCAGCCGCGGGCGTTTTGACCGGGCAGCCGCCGGTTTTTTTGAGGCGGTTTCGGAGGTGATTGAATCGGAACACGCCCTAATCCGGCAGCAGGCGCAGGCGGTAAAGGACTCTACCGGAGTTGCGGTGTTCAACCACCGCATCGCCATGAGCAAATATGAATCAATTCTGACGATTCGACCAGCGCAAATAGCTGACAAACAGCGCGCCGCACTTATGGAACAAACCCGCATGCTGGCACTTCACGCCCGCCATTTTCTGAATCATCATCAGAAAGAGACCGGCAATACCGCCGCCAGGGTGCAGCTTCTGGACCCTCAAAGCGTTCTGAAACGGGGATTTACCATCACCCGCATCAACGGAAAAAGCCTCGACCCCACAGCGCTGCCGAAACCCGGCGATGTGCTGGAAACCGAATCGTGGTCGGGGAAAATTCGCAGCACCGTAAATGAAACCAAATCAAAATGAAAGAGATAGAGTCATACACCGACGCCATTACCGAGCTTGAAGCCATCGTTTCGGAAATTGAAAACGCCACCATCGGAGTGGACGAACTCTCGGAAAAGGTAAAAAGAGCTGCCGGGCTGATAAAATATTGCCGGCAGAAACTCACTTCCACCGAGAAGGAGGTAAATTCAATTCTGAAAAGTATTGAAAATGAACAGGATGAATA
>LUZO01000325.1 GCA_001603685.1 Bacteroidales bacterium Bact_23 | reverse complement strand
ATTTCCAACATATTTAAAGCCTGGAGCTTATATTTTCCCGAAAACCTTTTTGGGAGTTCAAGTGTCAAAGTCGGAAAACAAAAGCGCCTCCTGCATGCGGATACCCATGCAGAAGGCGCTTTATATCAATCAACTGCTACCGGTAGTAGGCAGCCAGAAATTTTGAGATGTTCTGCTCTACCCTCGAAAGCACATTGGAGATGTCGGCCCGTTCAAACTCCGAGCCGGTAATTTTCTCATAAAGCTCTATGTAGCGCTCCGAAACCTGATTTACAAACTGATCGGTCATTTCAGGAACCTGCTGGCCCTCCTTCCCCTGAAATCCGCCCGCAATCAGCCATTCGCGTACAAATTCCTTCGAGAGCTGCTTCTGCGCCTCGCCGGCAGCCTGTCTGGCTTCATAACCATCAAGGTAGAAATAGCGCGATGAGTCGGGGGTGTGAATTTCATCAATCAGATAGATGTCGTCGCCATCCTTGCCAAACTCATATTTGGTATCCACCAGAATCAGCCCCATTTTGGCGGCCATTTCGGTTCCGCGCTGAAACAGTTTGCGGGTGTAGTCTTCAAGTTTCAGATAATCCTCCTCGCTCACCAGCCCCTGACGGAGAATCTCTTCGCGCGAAATGTCCTCGTCATGCCCAACCGATGCCTTGGTGGTCGGGGTAATGATGGGCTCCGGAAAACGGTCGTTCTCCTTCATTCCATCGGGCATGGGAACGCCGCAAATGGTGCGCTTGCCGGCCTTGTATTCACGCCAGGCATGGCCCGAGAGATATCCGCGGATAACCATCTCCACCTTAAAAGGCTCGCAGAGGCGGCCAACCGTTACCATAGGGTCGGGGGTGGCAATTTTCCAGTTCTTTACAATATCTTCCGTTGCATCCAGAAATTTGGCGGCTATCTGATTGAGTACCTGCCCTTTGTAGGGAATCGCCCGGGGAAGAACCACATCGAAAGCCGAAATGCGGTCGGTGGTAACCATGATAAGGAGTTCATCCTTAACAAAATAGACATCGCGGACTTTACCGGTGTAGAGGTTGGTCTGGCCCGGAAAGCTGAAACCGGTTTTTGTAATTGCATTTAACATATTGTTGATTGTTGCTGAGGTTTAACGGTTAAAACTGTGATCTGTTTCTGATATTATCAACGCTCAGATTTTAATCCATCTGTATTCAAACGGCTGCATTTCAGCGGGGAAAGTCACTTTTTCGCCAGTTAGCAAATCCGTTCCGGCAGGTGTCTGCCCGTCAATGTTTTCAATGGAAATTTTTCCGCCGGAGAGGTTGTTCAGCACCAGGATTCTGTCGTCGCTGAACGATCTGAAGTAAGCCATCACCGGCTTCTCATTTCCTTTCGCATGGCTCAGTACCGGATTAACCCACTGCAATCCGCCCCGGCCAAATGCTCTGGAGCTGTGTCTCACCCTGATCTGATTACGAAGCAGATGATTCACCCTGCTTGCGAGGGAGCCGGGATCCTGAAGCTCCTCCCCGATCTTCTTCCAGTTCAGCGGGCCTCGGACAAAATATCTGGTGTCGTCCTTGCCGGTCTCCTTTTTGTAGCTTTCGTAGAATTCGTCGTCATTCAGCTTCGCATATTCATCGCCGTAGTAGATGATGGGGGTTCCGGGCAGGGTAAGCATGATGCTGTATGCCAGTCCGATCTTCCGGTGGTCGCGGTCGAGCAGCTCCGAAAGGCGGGCCGAGATGCCTTCTCCCACCCTGAAATCCCAGCGCGGATCTTTGCAATAGTGGCCGTGAATCAGTTCACGGTCTTCGGGTGTTACCATCTCGAGGGTCAGCTCATCGTGCAGCCTCAGGAAGGTAAACCACTGATTATCCGGCGCAATATCCGGTGTAATTGAGGGGTGCAGCACATGATGCACCGACCATGCATCCTGAATTGCCAGCGACTTGAATATCATCGGCATCAGCGGAAAATGATAACCGGCATGGCACTCATCACCTTCGCCGAAGTATTTAACCACCTCAACCGGCGGCTGGCAGGCCTCGGCAAGCAGCAGGGTATTGGGGCGCACATAGTCAAGCACGGCCCTGAAAATCTTGATAACGGTATGGGCTTTGGGCAGATTTTCGCAATTGGTGCCATCTTCCTTCCAGATGTACGGTATGGCGTCGGCCCTGAAACCATCAAGCCCCTGACTCAGCCAGAACATCAGTATGCGACTGATTTCCAGCAGCACCTTCGGATTGCGGTAGTTCAGGTCGGGCTGGAATTCGAAAAAGCGGTGAAAGAAGTACCAATCGCCGGCTTTCTCCCAGTTGCTGGGGACCATCCCCTTGAAAATCAGACGGGTCTCCTTATATTTATTGGTATCTCTGTTCCAGATGTAATAATCTCTGTACGGGTTTTCCGGCCCCTTTCGTGCCTCCGCAAACCACGGATGTTCTTCGGAGGTGTGGTTCATGGCAACATCGAAGATCACCTTCAGCCCTTTGCTCCGCGCAAGGCTCAGAAAATCGCGGAAAGCGCGCTGTTTCTCCTCTGCCGGAGTATCGGCCGGCAAACCGAGCAGTTCTGCCCTGATGTTGCGGTAATCTCTGATGTCGAAACCGGCATCGCGCATGGGCGAATCGAGGATGGGAAGCAGCCACAGGCAGTTGACACCCAACTCTTTAATCTGGTCCAGTTTCTCCGAAAGGCCATCGAAAGTATGGTTAAACAAGTCAACATAAAGCGAATAGACCACTGCATCCTTGTACCATCCTTCGGGCTGAGGGCCGAATTCAATCCGCTTTGCGGCTTCTTCCAGTTCGGCGAGCAAAGTATCCAGTTCCCCGGCACCCTCCGTACCCGGATAGAGTTCATTCCATAATTTTCTGATGTTATTTTCCGCAGCAGCTTTCATATTATCTTTTGTTATATGTAAGTATTCCGGATTCTGCAAAAATAAATTTATTAAGCCTATAATTCCGCCTGTAACGCCTTTTTTTTTATTTTCGTTGGTATCATCACTGTTCTGATTTCTGTTTCTGTGCGCTCGACAATCCTCATCCGCTTCATGTGGCTTCTGCCATTTATTTTTTTCCGGGCAGGCATAGCTCAGGGGCAGGTCAACCATTTCAATCTGCCGGAAGGCAAAAAACGGGTAACCATGCCCTTTGCCAATTTCGACAACCTGATTGTGGTTGAGGCGATTCTCAACGATTCCATTCCGGTTAGGCTACTGCTCGACAGCGGTGCTGAAGGAGTGATTATTTCCGATATGAATATTGTGTCGAGGCTCGAAAGCAGTTGTATCAAGAGCTTTCCGATTTTTGCCCCGGGCTCGAAGGAGAGGCTTGAAGCCTGTATTACAAGGCCTTTCAGGATAAGTATAAACCGGCTTGGCTCCATATTCACCAATCTGATTCTTCTGAGCGAAGACTACATTTCGCTCGATCAGTACATCGGCTCTCACATTCACGGTCTGATCGGCATGGAGAAGTTCAGGATGATGACGATAACGATAAATTACGACCGCAATATGCTGAAATTCACCCGGCCCGGTTCATATATACCGCCGGCCGGTGCTGAAATCATTCCGCTGGGCATTGAAAGGGGCAAGCCATACATGAATGCACGGGTACAGTTTGACAACGGCAACATCGCCGACCTCTGGCTGATGATAGACTCCGGAGCCAACCATCCGCTACTGCTTGAATACGACAGCCTTAACGATTACAAACCTGAAAAATACATTGACGCCATCATTGGAAAAAGCCTGGCCGGAAACATTGAAGGAAGCTTTGCCCGGATAAGGTGGCTGATGCTGGGCAATTACCGCCTCGATAATGTAATTAGCTCATTCACCAGCACTTACATGCAGGGAAGCATAAATACAAAATATCAGCGCAATGGCACCCTGGGGGCGGAAACGCTCTCCAGATTCAAAGTTTCCTTCGATTACAGCACCGGCAGAATGATTCTTACCAAAGGCATGAAATACAGGCGGCCGTTCGAATACAATATGAGCGGAATCATTTTCAGGGCGCTGGGAAGCGGATTCTCCATATTTGAAGTGGCCGAAATAATTAAAGGCTCGCCGGGCGATGAGGCGGGAATCAGAGAAGGCGATATTCTGATGACGATAAACAACAAACCTGTTTTTACCATGTCGCTGGGCGAACTGAATGGATTGCTGAACACCAAAGCCGGCGAAATAATTTTTATGCAATTCTCGAGAGAGGGAAAAGAGGTAAAGGCAAAAATAAAACTGAGAAGACTAATTTGAAAAACCGACCGCCTCTTAAGCTTCCTGATTTATAAACTTACGGTGTAATACCGTTTCGACGGCATAACAGGCGCTGTTTTTCGTAATTTTGCAGAACATCCGGTTAATGACCAGAAATTTAAAAGACTCTCAAAACAAACAAGATATGAAGAAAACAAGCCCTCAGGCCATTTTCATTAAATCCATTTTCGTTGCTTTTATCCTTTTTATTTCCGCTACTCCTCTTTTTGTTTCGGCTCAGAATGCGCCGGAATTCAGGGTGGAGCCGCCTTTCTGGTGGACGGGAATGAAGAACCCGGAACTGCAATTGCTTGTGTATGGCAAGGATATCTCAACAACCACCGTAAATCTGAACCATCCCGGTGTGAAGCTGGTGAATAAAATCAGTGTTGAAAATCCCAACTACCTGTTTCTCAACCTCGAAATAGGTACGGATGCCAGGCCGGGAAGTTTTCCCATCACTTTTACCCGAGGCCGAAAAACGGAGTTTACCTATAGTTATGAGCTGAAGCAGCGAAAGGAAAATCAGGCCGGCCAGAAAGGATTCGGTCCTTCGGATGTGGTTTACCTGATCATGCCCGACCGGTTTGCCAACGGCGACCCCTCGAACGACAATGTGCCGGGCATGCTCGAAACGGCCGACCGCTCAAAACCATCGGGCAGACATGGCGGCGACATCGCCGGCATCATGAACCACCTGGATTACCTCAGCGATCTGGGAATCACCGCCCTGTGGTTCAATCCGCTGCTCGAAAACAACAATCCCTCAGCCTCATACCACGGCTACGCCATCACCGACTTCTACCGCACCGACCCGCGGTTCGGAACCAACGACGATTATCTGAAGCTGGTGGATGCCGCCCATGAAAAAGGGCTGAAAGTGATTATGGACATGATTTTCAACCATTGCGGGCTGAACCACTGGTTTATCAACGATCTGCCCATGCCGAACTGGATTCACCGGTTTCCCGAGTTTACCCGCTCCAACTTCAGGGCAGAGGCCATCTCCGATCCCCACGCTTCGGAGTTCGACCGCAACCGTATGCTTCAGGGATGGTTCGACACCCATATGCCTGACCTCGACCAGCGCAATCCACTCGTTTCCAACTATCTGATACAAAACTCGATATGGTGGATTGAATATGCGGGACTGGACGGCATCAGACTCGATACCCAGCCTTATCCTTACAAGGAGATGATCAGCGAATGGGGCAGGCGGGTAGCCGAAGAGTACCCCCACTTTGCCATCGTTGGCGAAGCCTGGCTCAACCGCGAAGGCATGCTCTCTTACTACCAGCAGAACTCCATCACCTCGGGCGGTTACAACTCGAACCTGCCCAGCGTTACCGACTTCCCGCTCTACCACGCAATGAGCGCCGCTTTCACCGAAAACGAAGGCTGGATGGAAGGAATGGCGCGGCTCTACTATGTGCTCGCCCAGGATTTCCTGTTTCCCAATCCGCACATGAACCTGATTTTCCTCGACAACCACGACCTGACCCGCTATTTCTCCACCATCAACAAAGACCCGAAAGTGATGAAGATGGCGATGACCTTCCTGCTTACCACCCGCGGGGTACCGCAGATCTATTACGGCACCGAATTGCTTATGGAGGGTTATGAACATCACGGCCACGGCGAAATACGGAAGGACTTCCCCGGCGGATGGCAGGGCGATAAGGT
This sequence comes from Bacteroidales bacterium Bact_23, assembly GCA_001603685.1. Classification (GTDB taxonomy): domain Bacteria; phylum Bacteroidota; class Bacteroidia; order Bacteroidales; family Lentimicrobiaceae; genus Lentimicrobium. The sequence continues at coordinate 2,154 of LUZO01000325.1, read as the reverse complement.
AAACGCCTTTAGCCGCGAAGGGCGCTCCGCCGCACAGAACGAAATGTTCGACTACCTCCGGAAACTGCTGAAGTGGCGCAAAACCAGCAAAGCCGTTGGCGAAGGGAGCCTCCTGCACTTCATCCCGGAAGGAGGAGTTTATGTCTATTTCAGAATCCTCGGCGATGAGCGGGTGATGGTAGTTCTGAATAACAACAATGAGCCCAAAACAGTTGAAACGGTGCGATTCAGCGAAGCTACCGGCGGCTTCAGCACCGCTTTCAATATCCTGAACGGCCATCAGGTAGCCCTGAGCGATGGCATAAAAATCGACGGAAAGTCGGCTTTGGTGTTTGAGCTGAAAAAATAAACCCGGAGCAAAACCGTTCATAAGCCCGACTTCAACACCGTGGTAGTAGCAAAGGTTAAAAGGAAGAAAAAAAAGGCCGACAGATCGAAGCAGATCCTGCTGGCCGGCCTCCTTTTTATCCTGGCCATTATAGCCACACCTTTAATCATCCGTTACTGGCAGTCGCTGGCCGACGGAGGCCAGTATCACAACCTGAAGAACTTCGGGGTACCGGTTCCCAAAGGATACAACATCCACGGAATTGATGTTTCGCACCATCAGGGAACAATCCTGTGGGAGGAGGTGGCGGCCATGGATGTGAACGGAATCAGGGTAAACTTTGCATTTATCAAGGCTACCGAAGGAATCACCCGGCAGGATAAACATTTTAAAAGGAACTGGAAAAACGCAAAGAAAACAGGGATAATCTGCGGGGCATATCACTTCTTTCACCCTTCGCGGGATGCAGCCAAACAAGCCGAAAACTTTATCAGTCAGGTGAAACTCGAACCCGGTGATTTGCCGCCGGTGCTGGATATTGAGGTGACCAACCGGCGCTCCAAAAAGGAGATTGTGGAAGGCGCCACCGAGTGGTGCCGGATCATCGAGGAGCATTACGGCGTAAAACCGATTATTTATACCGGCCTGAAGTATTACGACAGCTACCTTGCCGACGACTTCGCCGATTATCATTTATGGATAGCGCACTACTACAAGCATAAACCCGGCCTCGACCACCGCAAATGGCAGTTCTGGCAGCATTCCGACAAGGCCACCATCAATGGCATTAAAGAGCGGGTGGATATGAATGTATGGAACGAAAGCGAAGAAAAGCTGAAGAAGATATTGGTGAAGTGAGGGGGGGCTTAGGATTTTACTGTTTTAGCATTTGTTTCAAATTCTTTCAATGTTTTTCCATCTTTCGATTTCCACTCTGAAAGACCGTTTGCATTACGACCCATTACCATTATTACAGCTGTTGATGGACTGCTAAAAATATAATCATCTGTAAATTCAAGATGTTCTCCCTTATCAATTAACACACCTTCGTCAATTAGTTTTTTTCTGAAAGCGACAAAATTTGGAGTCAGTGAATTTACAGTTGTTGCGGCTGCCTTTGAGCCTTTAAATACCACAAATCCGTCAGAAGTTGGCTCGCCTTGCCCATCAGCACCCCGTACTGCTTTTATAAAACGGGTCAAACATAATGATTGAAAAAATATGGCAAAAACTTTCTTAATGTGTCGCCTTACTTTTATTCTACATAAGTCTCCATTATCACAGCTTTAACTGCCTTAATCTCAGATACAGAAAGGCTTCCAAGCTTCCTTAGGATTCTGACCCTGTCCACTGTCCTGATCTGATCCAGCACTATCCAACCGGTAGTTCTTCCTTGCTTAATTTCAACTCGTGTCGGATATGGTTTAGAGCTGGAGGTTAGCGGAGCAATTACAATCGTTTGAATATATTTATTCATTTCGTTTGGAGAAATGACAGCGCATGGACGGGTTTTCTTTATCTCACTTCCAATGGTTGGGTCAAGATTTACCAACACCAGTTCATATTGTCTTATTTCCATTCCTCAAATGTTTCATCTTCAAAAACATCGTCTATCAGCAGGGCATCATCACCATTTGTATGCATTTCCTTAAATAAGCCTTCCCACCCCTTTCTTGGAGTAGATTTAGGCTTTAGGATAATTCTGCCTTTTTCCAATATCAGCTCAATGGTGTCAGTGATATTGTATTGCTCCAAAAGAGTTTTCGGCAATCTTATTCCTTTTGAATTTCCGATATTGATAATTGGGATTTCCATGACAATTTGTT